>JAFTFC010000006.1 GCA_017449725.1 Prevotella sp.
CCGCAGACAATATACTGCCGTCACATACCACCGGAGTGTTCACCGCACGTCAGCCGATGGAGGTTCTGGCGGGAGTAGACCAGACTTTTAACGTGAAGATGTATATGGCTAACTGTGCCGCAGCCCTTGTCATTGACCCGCGTGGCAACAATGCCAAAAGTGTAAAGGTGTATGCCACGGGCTTTGCGACAGATTTCGATGTGCAGGACAGTACGTTCGTATTCCCAACGCAGTCGCCGCTGATAGTGGCAGAGCCGGTAACAACGGCTGACGATGGCGTGTATTCCTTCTGTTCGGTAAACTTCCCTTCTCGCGAACCCGCCAATGCGGCAGCTTCGTCGAGAGTAGTGATTGAGACAACCGACCCTTTTGTTGCTGACGACAGTACAGAGGAACTGTGGCAGTTCCAGGTTTTTGTCACTAATCAGGACGATACGATAACGGCATCGACACTTTCGGTGAGAAGACCTTTACGAGCAGGACAGTTGACAATAATAAAGGCTTACCTGACCGACGATGGGGCGGTGTATACCGACGACCATACGGTGGGCGTCAGCGTCACACTTGACTGGAACAAGGGTGGCAGTTACAACGTGATAACGTGAGTTAAGAGCTAATAATTAGAGTTGAAATTCAGGAAACAAGAAATAGGAATGTTGCTGGTAGCGATGAGCCTTAATGGCTGTAGTGATTCTGCCGGCTACGACGATAACACAGAAGAAACTGTCGCCGTAGACCTGTTGTTTTCTGTTTCTTCGACAGCCCAGCAGCCCTCCTCACGTCTTACTCCTTCTGTAATTCAGGACAATACCGCTTTCCGCGGGCTTCAGAACTTGCATGTTATTCCCTTTGGAGTAAAGGGTAAGATTGCCGCAACTGACAATCCTAAAGCTTTTCAGGTAAATGGTGTTTCCGAGGCTAACTATGACCGCCGTGAGAACCATAATTCGTGGTTCTATTACTATGATAACTGCATTTTTGCATCTGGAACCTCATCCTTCCTCGCCTATGGTAGGGCAGTACCTATGCCCGACCCCGACAACGAGGAGAGTGAGATAGCCCTTAAGGCTTACAGCGGTTCGATAGTAACTGGTGTAGACCCGACGTGGAAACCATCGGAGACAACGTTCAGGCTGGAGTCCATAAGACCGGACAACAGCATACCTGCCCAAGGGCAGTATCTGGCAGACTTCTTGACAAACATTGCCAATACAGTAGGAGAAGGGAGCGGATATAGCTCTGAGCGTGTATGGGCGACAACTTCCGAAGCATCGCTTAAGGCATTGTATCTCAGTTTTACCAATCAGACAAACGAAGGCGCAGATGTGTTGGCAGGTTCGAGCAGTAATGTGGCGGCACATGTCAAGGCTCTGAAACAGCAACTGTCAACTCTGACTGTTTCGACACCAGACCACCAGGCACTTCTTGATGCTTTGAGGGCAAATGTTTCCGACGACCTCGATGCGGCTTTGCTGGGCTATCCTGCATCTGTAGGGCTGCCCGATGGTGCTGCGGTGTTAAGGTGGGACGGTGCGAAATTCATTGTAGAGACGCAGACGACGACATTGGCGAAAGTCAATAACATCAGTCGCTATGCCTATCCTGCAGAACTGTGCTACTATGCAAACAGTCAGATATATACCTCGAACAGCGAGGTGGGTTCTGAGAAATATGCGGCAGCAACCAACTGGAGTTCTGTGCTTAGCAACTACGAGTACAAGGCTGGGGCGACAATCAGCGGCAATACACGTTCGGTGGCATTGATAGAGCCGTTGCAGTATGCCGTGGCATGCCTTAAACTGAATGTAAAGAATACTTCGGCAACATTGAATGATGCCAATGGAACGGCGGTGAGTGTCGCTGTGCAGAACTTCCCCATGACGGCAATAATCGTGGGTGGACAGGTGCCACTGCAATATGACTTCACTCCACAGACTCCCTATTCGGAGTTGGAGACTCGGTTTGTGTATGATCATCACGTAAAGGATAATACCGGAAACACAATTTTCCTTACCACTGGCAGCGGCGTTACGGAAAGCGCCTCGACATTGGTGTTGCAGAGCTTTGATGGCGAAAGTGTCCCGATAGTCCTGGAGCTCACAAACAACAGCGACAAGGACTTCATGGGGCTCAACGGAGTGATATACCGAGGTACTAAGTTCTACCTCGTGGGAAAGATAAACCCCGACGATGCTACGTCGGGACAGACGGAATCTACTGAGGGAAGGGTTTTTACGCAGGATTATACGACCTCGGTAACGGTTAAAATCGAATCACTGGAAAAGGCATACAATGTGCTGCCCGACCTGCTCACGCCACGACTGGAAGTTGGAGTGGAGATAGCGTCGAAGTGGATACAGAGTACGCCATCCGATGTGTTGTTGGAGTAATGGAGCGTTGAAGATTGAAGATTGAATATTGAAGAGATACAATAGATATATAATGTTGGCAATTATGGCTGTGCTGCTGGCAGCATGCAGTCATAGTGAAGGCGGGGGCGAACAGACATTCGACGGTCCCACCGTAATGACATTCTATGTCTATTCCCCCGAGAGTCCCGCCTTGACACGTGCCAACACAGGATACGTCGAGGCTGAACAGGCAGAGCGAAGAGTCTCGACACTACAGATTTGGGTGTTCAAAAGCGGATCTCGCGAACTGGTTGGCTATCTCTC
>JAFTFC010000073.1 GCA_017449725.1 Prevotella sp.
AGAAATACCGGCAGACAGAGCCATAGAGTCAGCACCACCACCAGCAGACAGAGCCTGGAACGAACCAATCATACCGAGCACAGTACCGAACAGAGCGGTCAGGGTACCCAGAGATACGAAGGTAGCAACCATAGGCATGTTCATTTGAAGGGTAGGCATCTCCAGCTGGGTAGCCTCCTCGTGAGCCTGCTGAATCTTAGCAATCTTAGCAGCCTTCTTCAGTGTGGTGTCACCCTCAACGGTCTGATACATCTTGATAGAAGCCTTAACGACGTTAGCTACCGAACCCTGCATCTTGTCGCAGAGAGCGTCAGCCTCAGCAAACTTCTGGTCCTTGATGAGGGCCTTAACATCAGCTGTGAACTTAGCAAGGTTGATCTTACCTGAAGCGGTCTTGATAGCGAAGAAACGCTCGAAACCAAGGCAGATAACAGTGAACAACAGAGTAAGGATAAGACCTACTACGAAACCTCCCTTATACACTGTACCTAACAGGTTTGCGGGGTGTCCGCTGCGGTCGCCACCGATGAAGTTGTCGGGGTTACCCATAACGAAATACCATACACCATAACCTGCGAGTGCGCAGATAACGAGGATAATCCAAGCGGCTTTAACACCCTGGAAGCCCGATTTTTTTGCTGGGGCTGCAGCCTTTGCATTTGTTGCCATAATTTGTAATTTAAATTTTAGTTATTAAATAAATTTGTTATAAAAATGTTTTTCAATTCTTTTTCATTGCATGAGATTTACGGCGGATACACGTCGCTAAGTCTCGGCAAAGATAGCAATAATTGAATAATAAACGCACGAATTAAGGAGTTTTAACACAAATATTACTTCAACTTGGCTAATGTTTCCTTTATGCGGCGCATCGCTTCGCGGATGTTATCGTCGCTGGTGGCATAACTCATGCGGAAACACTCGGGGTCGCCAAAGGCATCGCCGCCGACAGTTGCCACATGACCCACTTCGAGAAGATACATAGCGAAGTCGGTGGAGTTCTCAACTCGGCGCACCCCATCGGTCTTACCGAAGAACGAAGAGCACTTGGGGAAAAGATAGAATGCTCCCTCGGGAACATTTACCTCAAGTCCGGGAATATCCTTAGCTAGTTTCACTATGAGGTCGCGGCGGCGCTGGAATGCCTGGCGCATCTCCTCAACACAAGCCTGCGATGCTACGTATGCCTCTTCGGCAGCTTTCTGTGATTCGGAGCACGGACCCCTGGTATTCTGACCTTGCCACTTGTTGCAACCCTTGACGCTCCACTCAGGGGCGGCGATGTAGCCAATGCGCCAGCCGGTCATGGCATATGCCTTGCTGACACCGTTGACAATAATCGAGCGCTCTTTCATTCCGGGCACATGGGCTATGCTGGCGTGCTTGCCGGTATAGTTGATGTGCTCGTATATCTCGTCGGCAAGGACGAAGAGGTCTTCGTGCTTACGGATGACGGTTGCCAACCCTTCGAGTTCCTCGGCAGAGTAGACACTGCCTGTAGGGTTGCTTGGAGAACAGAGAATGAGCATCTTAGTGTTCTCGGTGATGGCATCCTCAAGCTGCTCGGGGGTTATTTTGAAGTTCTGCTCAAAGCCAGCCTCGATGAATACGGGCTCTCCGCCTGCCAACTTAACCATCTGGGGGTAACTCACCCAGTAGGGGGCGGGAATGATAACCTCGTCGCCTGGATTCACCAGTGCCATGATGGTATTGCAAACACTCTGCTTAGCACCATTGGAAACAAGTATCTCATTGATACTGTAGCCCAGCCCGTTCTCGTTCTCGAGCTTTGCCACAATAGCTTTCCTAAGGTCAGGGTAGCCTGGGACAGGCGAGTATTTTGAGTAGTTCTCGTCGATAGCGCGCTTGGCTGCTATCTTAATGTGTTCGGGGGTGTTGAAGTCGGGTTCTCCCACACTCATGTTGATAACATCAATGCCCTGAGCTTTCATTTCAGAGCTTTTCTGCGACATGGCAAGTGTTGCCGATGGTGCCAAACGGTTCAAACGATTTGATAGTTTCATATCTTAATGTTTTATTCTTCACACTTCATTCTTCACTCTAAACTTATAACTTCAAAGTATGTCCCATGCGGTCCTTCTTAGTCTTCAGGTAGCGCAGATTGTACTCGTTGGGTGTAACCTCAATGGGGACATTCTCAACAATCTCCAGTCCGTAAGCCTCAAGACCTACTCGCTTTACGGGATTGTTAGTCATAAGGCGCATCTTCTGAACACCCAGTTTGCGCAGTATCTGGGCTCCGCAACCATAGTCGCGCTCGTCAGCCTTGAAACCGAGGCAGAGATTGGCATCAACGGTGTCATAGCCTTCCTCCTGCAACTTGTATGCAGCAAGTTTGTTCATCAGTCCGATGCCTCGTCCTTCCTGCTGCATGTATACTATTACGCCCTTGCCTTCTTCGTCGATCTTCTGCATAGCGCGGTGAAGCTGTTCGCCGCAATCGCAGCGCTTGGAACCCAGTATGTCGCCGGTGGCACACGAGGAGTGAACTCTTACCAATATCGGCTCGTCCTTCTCCCACTCGCCCTTTATCAGTGCGAAGTGCTCCAGCCCGTTGGATTTCTGGCGGAACGGAATAATGCGGAAATGCCCGTAGGCAGTGGGCATGTCCACTTCGATACCTTCCTCTACGAGCGACTCTGTCTGCAGTCGGTAGGCTATGAGGTCCTTAATGGTGATAATCTTCAGTCCGTGCTCTTTGGCAAACTCCTGCAGTTGCGGCATTCGTGCCATAGTGCCGTCGTCGTTCATAATCTCCATCAGTGCTCCGGCGGGGTACATTCCTGCCAGTCGGCAGAGGTCTACTGCCGCCTCTGTATGTCCGCTGCGTCGCAGTACTCCGTTGTCCTGTGCATACAGGGGGTTGATATGCCCCGGACGTCCGAAGGTCTGTGGCGTAGATGCTGGGTCGGCGAGTGCCTGTATTGTGGCGGCGCGGTCGTGTGCACTAACTCCAGTAGTGCATCCTTCGAGTTTGTCCACAGTAACGGTGAAGGGTGTTCCAAGCATGGACGTGTTTTCCTGCACCTGATGGGGCAGGTCGAGTTCCTGGCAGCGCGACATGGTTATCGGGGCGCATAGCAGTCCGCGGGCGTTCTTCAGCATGAAGTTCACCATTTCGGGAGTTATCTTCTCTGCCGCACAGATGAGGTCGCCCTCGTTCTCACGGTCCTCATCGTCAACAACGATGACGAACTTTCCCTCTTTGAAGTCCTCAATGGCTTCGGGTATTGTATTCAGTTTCATATTCTGTTGTTATGTCTTAATTTTCAGTTCTTCAATTCTCTCAACAATCGTCTTGCTTGCCTGCTGTACCGCCTTAAGGTCTTTATGCAGTCGGAGGCGATAGCGCCACATTCTTATATAAAGGAACGCGCCCGCAGGTAGAATTATTGCGGCAACGATATTTTTCCATTTGCTTTCGAAAGGACGGGTGTGTGCCTTGTCGGATATTACGGGTATCTGGTTCAGGGCGTTTAGTATCACTTTGTCGCGTGTGTTTGCCAGATCTTCTACCACTGCCTCGAGTTCTTGGCAGAGCCGTTCCATTTCGTGGTCGGGCTCATACTTGAAGAATGTACGTATAACACTTGGCGCATGCAGTAGGTGGTGTGTCTTGTCGTATGCCTCAGCATCGCGGTATATACTTGTCAGTACCTCTTTATCCTTAGCGTAGTCGGGATCTTCGATAATAACCTCCTTGCGGAAGATGTGACGTTTCTGTCTTAGTCCGAGCAGTCTCTGGAACAGGTTGCGATAGACGTCCATGTTGAACACTACCGAGTCGCTGTTTGCCTTATAGGTGAAGAATATGGCAACGGGAGCAAGCACTGCTGTGGAGAGACCTTTGCCAAACCAAATAGCCCACATGCCGCCTCGTGCCATGCGGTAGCCGGTGTTGTCAAGGATATAGTAGATGATGAACACCAGAACGGATATGATTACGGGAATGCCCAGTCCGCCCTTACGGATAATGGCGCCAAGAGGTGCTCCTATAAAGAAGAATATCAGACATGACAGCGCCAGTGTGAACTTATTGATAGCCTCCATCGTGTGCAGGCGTATCTGTCGGTCGCCGTCAGATGTCATCAATCCCTTGAAGTCGAAATCAGTCAGTTGCATCCTCACTCTGCTCAGTGCCGACGTCACTGCCCGCAACTTTACCTCTGCCCCTGCCTTAGCCATCAGTGAGTCGATGTTCAGGTGTTCGATGCTGACTTCCTTTACCAATTTCAGAGAGTCCGCCTTTGAAAGTGGCGCATGTAACGAACCGGCACGAAGGTCGTTGTAGTAAGCCCTTCCTATGCTGTCGTAATGCACTTTCATTGAGTCTATGTCGTGGCGTATGCGCAGTATGCTCTTGCCTCGTTCGTTGTTACTCAGCGCTCCGGCATCGATAAGGCTCAGGTCAGTATTGAAGTCAATGATAATCCTCTTCTGTGAGAAAGTCTCGCGGCGGTAGGGCACATTCACCCTGCCCAACTCTTGTGAGCGCATGTTCTCGAACCACTCGCCGCTCCATAATGTCAGCATGAGGTGTCTTTTCTCTGCCGTAGACTGTAGCATGCCAGAGTCGGCAAGTATGATAGCAGCATCATCGTAGCTGCCGTTCATGCGGTATATCATCACTCCGTAGAGTTTTCCCGTTTCCACATCCTTCTTCTGTACGTAGAGATTGGTGTGGGGAATGCCGTCATAGAAGCGTCCTTCGGGGATTTCCAACTCAGGACTTTTCTGCTTCATGGAAATAAGGAGTTGGGCAAATGACATGTTGGCGCTCGGCGTGATGACGTTCTGGAAGAAAAAAGAGCCAAGGGTGATAAAAATGGTGATGATGATAAGCGGGCGGAAAGCCTGCATCAGTGAGATTCCCGCCGCCTTGATAGCCGTAAGTTCGGAACTCTCGCCAAGGTTTCCGAATGTTATCAGTGATGCCAGAAGAATGGCAAGTGGGAACGCCTGGGGCATGAGCATCAGTCCCATGTACCAGAAGAACTTCGCCAATACCTCCATTGAAAGTCCCTTACCTATGAGTTCGTCGACATAACGCCATAAAAACTGCATCATCAGCACGAACTGGCAGACGAAGAATGTTCCTACGAATAACAGCAGGAACTGCTTGGCAAGGAATATATCGAGCTTCTTAAATCTCACCTTGTACTTTGTAATTCGTAACTCTTAACTCTTAAAGCCCTGTTGTCCTGTGCAGCCGCTTGAGGTTTCGTGCCCAGATGTCTTTCAGGTCTTCCACGTCTTCATCGTAGGCATGGTCGGTTATGAGCAGAGTGTAGTCATTGGTGATGTCACTCTTGTCTAATGCCAGCTCCACGAAAGCATCCTCGTCCTCGTCGTCCACCCACTTCCAGCGAATTCGTTTCAGTTTCTCTTCCTCAACGATAGTTGCTGTCCATGTCTCGCTGACTTTCCAAACCTCACCCCATGTGAGTGTAAGGTTGTTGTCTTCGCGTGTCACAGAGTCGGCAATCCATTTCTCAAGTCCTTCGGCACTGCTCAGCAGTTGCCAGATGACGTTTGCCGACTTCGATCTTAGGTCGTGTTCAATGCGTACAGTCTGTTTTTTCATACGGCTTTGTTTCTTCTTGCTTGCAAAGGTACAATTTAGCGGGGACATAACAAAAAAATAAAAGAAAAAATAAAAAAAGAAAGGATTTTATTTGGTCATTTGTTCGCTTATTCGTACCTTTGCACCCGCAAATCGTCCAAGAGGCGCTTCGGTAATCGAAGAAATGCAAAATGTTGGCGGGATAGCTCAGCTGGTTAGAGCGTCGGATTCATAATCCGGAGGTCGAGGGATCGTGGCCCCCTCCCGCTACAACGAAAAAGGACTTCTCCAACTCGGAGAAGTCCTTTTTTTATTATTATAGTTATTCTAGTAGTTCTAGACTATCTAGATTTACTAGACTGTCTAGAACTATTAGCCTTTTTTTACTTAATCATAATCTTGCGGGTTGTACCGTCACTCATGCGAACGATGTTGATGCCCTTGACGGGAGCATCGAGGCGCACTCCGTTAAGGCTGTAGTAAGCTGTGGGCGTAGCGGTGGTGCCGTTAGCCTTCTCAATGCCAGTCGCCTCTTCGATAGGCAGCACGCGTGCCTTAGCAGCATTTGCAATAGCCTTTGTTTTGTTGTCTATTACGAGGGCTACAGCGTAAACTTCGTCCTTCTTAATAGCATTCTTCAGTGTTGTCTTTGAAGGAAGAGTAAGAAGATATTCGGTGTTTTGGGTGTTGCCTGCAACAGAATTCGTGGTGAGGTCGCCAAGGAGGTTCTTGCCCGCAGAGCTATATGAGCTGGCAATCATCACGTCGTCATAAGTCAGTTTTACCGATGAACCAGCTGTTCCGAACATAGCCATATCCTCTGGCAGACCGGTCTGTCCACTATAGTAGTTAGACTGATTCCATGAGCTGGTCGTTCCTGTCAGTCCGTCAGCAGTCAGGACGAAAGCAAGAGAGTAACTGCCGCCATTAGTGAGGAACTCTGTCTGTGCTTCGAGGCTTACGATATTCTGAGTCTCGTCCCAAGTACCCTTTACGGTAACATCTACAAGAGGAGCTATGGCATTGTAGTAGTTGAAGTCGTTCTGGATGCTATTCTTGGTGCCGTAGTAAGGATCCATTTTCATCTTGCGGTCCATGTTACAGCTGGGAGCACCACTGATGCCCAGTGAACTGGTGGGGTAGTAGTTGGCAACATACATCGGGTCGCTTGTGTTGTATTTGTGGAAGGCGATACCGATGAAGTTTTCTGGGTTGTTCTTCTTAAGGTTCTCCATTCCAACCCATCCGCGCGGACAATAGCCGCAGCCTGTTCCAGTAAACTCCTCTACTACGGTTTTGCGCTGAACCAGTCGGTTTACGTTGATAAAATTAGAAATGCTGACAGCTTCCTTTTGCGGATTGTCGACACCATTTATTTTGTCAAGCGTCAGTTTTACGTCGTAGGGAGCAATAGCCTCTGGGCTTGCTATTTCGATACTTATCTCCTTCTTCTGCAGCAATCCGGCGGGTATGCTAACATCAAGCTTGCGGCTTTCCTTGATACCTGCCACATCGATAGTATAGTCGATGTTGTTAATAGCCTGTTTTCCATCTGAGTTTATAGTAACATTCCACGAACTTGTCGTCTTCGCAGCTGTAGTTCCATTGGCAATCGTACCGAAATATGCGATAACATCGGGCTGGTTGGGAAGCTCTACCTCAATCTGCAGTGATGATGTGCCAAAGTTGCCATTGCTGTAGTCTTCCCATGTACCGGTATAGAGGTACAATCCTTGTTCCACGTTGTCATTGTTCGTAGCCAGCATTATAGGATATCCCTCAGCTGTAGTAGACACCTTATCTACTGTGAAAATGAATCCCACGTAGGCTCCTGTTGAGGGAACTGTAAAGGGGGCATCAAGGGTAATTGTATTGTATGCATTACCAGTGAGCGTTGTCTTGTCAATTTCCTGAGTTACTGTTGGCGCACTTAGGTTGGCACCAAGAATGATTTTAAGTCCTGAGAGATTAGTAAGACCGATGACGGGAACCTTTACTTTTTGGATTACAGCATTTTCGAAGCTGCCCGTTCCGGGTACGTACATTGCCTGTCCTACAGTTCCTGCGCTATTGGTACCTATACCTTCAAGCTGACTGAAGTCACCGGTGTAATAACCCCAGACACTAGTCTGTGCTGTTGCTGACAATGTAAGGATGGCAGCAGCGATAGTTGTAAAAAACTTTTTCATAAGCAATTGGTTTTTACCTTGATTAATAATACCTTTATTTGTTCAGAAATTTCTTTCCGTTCTTTACAGTTATTCCTTTGTATTTGTCATTGACACGCTGACCTGACAGGTTGTGGCGGACAGCGATTGATGGACAGTTATTGTTGAGGCTGTTGATTCCAGCACTCTCAGTATAGACGAAGACTACAGTCACTTTTGGACCATTCTCCTTGAACTCGTCTTTTCCTGTAATGGTGTTGTGGTTATAGATCTTCAATTGGATGTCTACAGCGGTTTCGCCATAGGGAGCATTGTCGCTAAGCAACAATTCTGACTGTATACTGATAAGACTTCCTGCATCGAGAGCACCAATCACCGTTTCTCCTTCACCTGCTTCGTAGGTGGGTTCAATACAGTTCTGGGGATAACAAATCTGAAATCCTCCTGGGGGCGTTGTCTGTACGTTGTAAACAGCATTGGTGTAAACAGCAGCGCTACCTGTGTTTTTAACAAACAAACCCGAGTCTATTTTCTTGCCACTGAAACCATCGTCCTCAATAGTACTCACAGAGACAAATTTTCCGTCAGCAATGGCATTGCCGTCTTTGTCAACAAACTGCAGCTGGGCAGAAGCGCTCAGCGTTGCTGCCAGTGTAAATAAAAGTGTAAAAATTTTCTTCATAATCTTGTTCTTGTTATTTTGTTATGGTTTTAGTTTTACTGCCTGAAGCACACCGCTGCCGTTGCTTACGAATGCTACCACGGCGAGGTCGGCGGTTTTCCAGGAGTCGTCTATTGATATTGTGTAAGTCTTGCTTAGCGGCTGTCCTGCCGTAAGACTGACAGCCTCGCCGTAGATGTCGCTGGTAAGGACGGTGCGGAAGACGTGCTGATGTACATATTCCGTGTTGGGCTTGCCGTCCGCCATGAGTTGTGTGTCGGTGATGTTGTCCTCAGTAAGCCACACTTCCAATGTTCCTGTTATGTCACTGCTTGAAGATGCGTTGACGGTGGCAGTCAGAGTACTGGATGTCGTGTCGTAGGTGGCAGTGCCGCTTAGCGAGAGTGGGGTAGCCTGTCCAATGATATCGTTGACCTTAGAAGCGTACAGGCTGGGGTTGTACAGCGGACTGCCGCTGCGGTTAATTAATGCTCCAGGCTGTGCTTCGATACCCCAGTGCTTGTAAAACTCGTCTCCAGTCTCTGTCCCGAGTGAGAGCAGCGGACTGCTCATTGTGGTGCGGTGTGCGAATGGTCCGCTGTGTATGGCTACGGCGATTATCCGGTCGCCGTACTGTTCCTCGAGTTCCTCTATCTTCTGAGTTGCCGCCGGACAATTAACGCAACGCTGACCGGTGAAGTCCTCTATCAGCACACTGCGTGCAGCATTCGTCGGGGCAACGTAGATGAGGCGCTCATCTTCGCTGACGTTGCTGCACGCTGTCAGCAGGGCGATTATAAATGCATAATGCAAAATGCATAGTGCATAATTATGGTGTTTTAAAGTAATCATAATTTTCAATTCTCAATTCTCAATTTTCAATTCTCAATTTTCAATTAAAAATTATAGTTGTAATTCACCGTCACTCCCTTGCTTGCCGGAACGTAGCGGCATACGCCTCCCGAGCAGTTGAAACCGGCGCGGGTGCGAGCATAGCCCACTTGCAGGCGATGGCTCTTATGGTTGAAAGTCACGGCTCCCATGTAGTAATGAATCTTGGTAGCACCGCAGTTGTACATATCGCTCACCGTCAGCATCCAGTGTGGCTGTAACGACAGCTCCAGAAGTCCGAAAGCCCAGTCGCCGTCGTCTTCTCCGGTGGTGAGATACTGCAGTTCGCCTCTTAGTGTCGTCTTCCTGCTGAACTGGTACTTGCCCTCAGCCACGAAGATGTTGGAGTGAATCATTCCGCCCTCACCTTCCACTATGGTCTTGTTGTATCGCTGGTTCATGTACATCAGGTTGAGTTTAAACGCCTTAGAGAGTTTTTTGTCAACTTGTACGTTCAGGTCCTGATAGTATGTTTCGTCACCCCATTTCCAGAATGCCGAATGATATCCGTCGGTTCCTGCTCCACCAGTGCCGCTTAGGTTCTTCTGCAATGAGTGGACATGCGAGAAGTTTACCTTCACTCCCGTACCATACTTACCGCCTAAAAGGGTGTGACGTTTAAACTGATAGCCCAGTTCTGCCTGATAAGCCCACTCTCCGAGTGGTTGAGTGGCATAGGGATAGAGAGCAGCCAAAGCGTAGGTATGCTCCATGGTGAATGCCGGCAGGTGGTTTACGAACGACGACGTGCCGTTCATAGAGCGACGGCTACGGAACGACATGTTGTCAGAGCGCTTCGCCTGTAACAGGGCACTCATTCCGCGTTTGGAGTAGCTCGCTGAGAGCATCGCCACGTATCCGCGGCGGTAGATATATCCGTTGTCGAACGACGGGTCTTGTGTCTTCTGCGCATATTCCGCCAGTACGCTGAGTCCGCCCTTCTGAAGGCGCGCCCTTACGTCCCATGCGTTGACGTACTTTGGAAGGTTCAGCCGGTGGGTAGCGTCCGCCATCACCGTTTCGTCACCCTCACGCTTATTAACCCACGAACCGCCGAGAGTTACGTATGTGTTACTGTTGCCGAGAGCATGGAACCATTCTTCAAGTCCCAATTCCAGGTCGGCTCCAGACACCAGCGCATCGTTGTATGACCAGTAGCGTCGCTGGTAGCCCGTGAGAGCCTTCAGCCTGACGCCCTTCATCGGCGAAGCAACAATCTTGGCACCCATCAGCGAGTTGTCTATTCCAAGCGACCGCTCTTCGTATGTGCGCAAGATGAATCCCGAGCCGAATTGCTCGTAGAAGTTGCCGAGCGTCACTTCAATACTCTCGGCGTGCATGCGAGCGTAGATGTTCGCCAGTCCCCATCCCTTGAAGTCCGGTTCGTAGCCCGGAAGGGGGAAACGCATGAACTCTACTCTTCCGCCCACGTCGATATGCTTTGTCATCACGCTAACGTCGGCATAGGTGTTTGTCAGTCCCCATTCCTTATACTTCTCAGCACCGATCTTGGTGTCTTCCTGCGGTATGAGGATGTCGCTCTGGATGCTTCCGGTGACGGTAATGTCGCCGTAGTCGGACTGAGCCCTAGAACCCAGTGCCGTCATTATACCTATTATAATAAAGAGACGTTTCATTCTGTCAGTTTCTTAACTACCTCGATGAGTTCCTGTTCCTCACCGTCAGTATATCCGTTGTGGCGATACACTATCTTGCCCGTTCCGTCGAGTACCAGAGTGTAAGGAATCATCTGTATGCCGAGGGCACGGCGCAAGTCGCTATTGGGGTCGAGCAGTACGTCGTACTCCCATCCATAGCCGTCTACCATAGGCTTTACTTTGTTTATGTTCTGTGCCTGGTCGATGCTTACTGCAATGAGTTTCACTCCCGTTTCCTCCACCCAGTCCTCGTATACCTCGTGAATGGCGTTCAACTCGCGGTTGCAGGGTTTGCACCATGTGGCGAAGAAGTCGATGATTATCGGCTTGCCGTTGTTCGATAGCGTGTCGGTACTTACGGTCTTGCCGTCCATCGTCTTCAGTGTTACGGCGGGCAACTGTGCGTAGCTGCTTAGTCCTGCCATCAAAAGTGCTAAAACAATCAATTTTCTCATGTCCTTGTCTTGAAGTTTAATTTTTAATTATCTTTTTCCATCACACCACCTTAATACCTATTGCTTTTGCCAATTCCTTCTGAATCTGCTTCATTTCCATGTATTCCTGCATCAGTTCCTGGGTTTTGGCGGGGTTGTTGGCGTTTTGCTTTATTTGTATCTCCAGGTTATGGAGATGGTCAGTGACGTATTTCATACGAAAATCGAGCAGCACGTGCTGCGTCTTTTCGTATAGTTCCTCATCGGAATAGTTCATCTGCAGACGTTCGCTCAGCTGTACCTTGTCGGTAGACAGCTGTTGCGCCAGCCGACTTATTTCAATGTTTTTATGCTGTAGGAAGTACGATTCAGCCTTCCAGTCCTTTTCTTCTGCATGCCCTGCCGCTTCATTGAGAATCTTCCAAATATTGTCCGACTCAAGTCGGAGGTCATCGGCATCGAGGTTCAGCTTAATGAACTGTGCCACACTTACATTCATCGTCCCACCCTCTCCGTTGTCTACGTTCCGCAGTATTATGCGTTCGCCGTATTTCACCACCAGTTCGCCGATCATGCGGTCGATAGGGGAGATGGTAAGACTGCTATCATTAGTAGGGCTAGAAATACTATCCTGACTAGAAGTACTGTTCTGACTGGAACCTCCCTCTTTCCCTGCCCTAATCATCTTGTTCATCTGCGTTATCAGCGTCATTTCGTTGATTCCCGTCAGTTGGGCACAGTCGCTCAGGTAGGTGGCGCGCACCACCGGGTCGGTGATTACGGCAATACTCTGAACGATAGAGTTTATCGCCTCCGACCGCTTTATGGGGTCGGTAACGCCCCGTAGCATCAGTTGGGTCTTAAAGCGGATGAAGTCGGTCTGGTGCTCCGCGATATACCGTTTGAAGTCTTCGGCGGTATGCTTGCGTGCAAACGAGTCGGGGTCGTCACCGTCGGGCAGCAGCAGCACTTTGATGTTCATCCCCTCCGCCAGCAGCATGTCGGTACCTCGCATGGCAGCATGTATTCCGGCGGCATCACCGTCGTAGAGCAGAACGATGTTGTTGGTAAACCGGTGGAGCATACGTATCTGGTGAATACTTAGCGCCGTCCCCGAGTTGGCAACAACGTTCTCTATGCCGCATTGGTGCATGGCGATTACGTCGGTATATCCTTCTACCATGTAGACGCAGTCCTCGCGGGCGATGGCTTTCTTGGCTTGATATATGCCGTAGAGTTGCTGGTCTTTGTGGTATATCTCTGAGTCGGGTGAGTTGACGTATTTCTGTTGTACTCCCTTCGTTGCTGCGTCGAGTTTGCGTCCTCCGAAGCCCACCACCTTACCGTTCATGCCTATCCACGGGAACATCACACGTCCGGCGTAGCGGTCTATTATCTTCCCGTCTTTCTCCCTCTTGTAGCAGATGCCAGTTGAAAGGAGATATTCCTCTTTGTATCCGCTGTTCACCGCTGCCTGCGGGAGGGCGTAGCCGTTGGCGAGGTCGTAGCCCAGCCGGAACTTCTTGATGATATCGTCGCGAATGCCTCGGCTGCGGAAATACTGCATTCCGATAGCCTGTCCGTCAGCATTGTTGTGGAGCAGGTCTTCGAAGTACTTTGCCACCCATTCGTTTACGATGAACATCGACTCACGCTTGTTGTCCGCCTCACGCTCCTCGTCGGTGCGTTCGCGTTCACGAATCTCTATGTGGTATTTGTTGGCAAGCCATCGGAGTGCCTCCGGGTATGTCATCTGCTCATGTTCCATGATGAAGTTGACCGGATTTCCACCTTGCCCGCATCCGAAGCAATGACAGGTGTTTCGGGCGGGAGAGACGACGAACGAGGGGGTGCGCTCGTTGTGGAACGGACACAGCCCCTTGTAGTTTGAGCCACTCTTGCGGAGCGTCACAAACTCGCTTACCACCTCCACAATGTTGGCGGCTTCCATGATTTTGTCTATCGTCTGACGATCAATCACGGGTGCAAAAGTACAAAAAAAAATGAATTATAAATTACTAATTATGAATTATTTTGTACCTTTGCACCCGATTTTTAAGAAAAGGCAAAAAAGTTAAGGTAAAACGGTATAAATATGCAAGATATAAGAAATATTGCCATTATAGCCCATGTAGACCATGGTAAGACAACGCTCGTAGACAAGATGATGCTTGCCGGTAACCTGTTCCGTGAGGGACAGGACCTCTCCGACCAGGTGCTTGACTCCAATGACCTGGAGCGAGAGCGCGGCATAACCATCCTGTCGAAGAATGTAAGTATCAACTGGAAGGGAACGAAGATAAACATCATCGATACTCCGGGACACTCGGACTTCGGCGGTGAGGTGGAGCGAGTGCTCAATATGGCTGACGGCTGCCTTCTGCTCGTCGATGCCTTCGAGGGACCGATGCCCCAGACACGTTTCGTACTTCAGAAAGCATTGCAGATAGGACTGAAACCCATCGTTGTTGTAAACAAGGTGGATAAGCCCAACTGCCGTCCCGAGGAGGTCTACGAGATGGTGTTCGACCTGATGTTCTCACTCAACGCCACCGAGGACCAGTTGGACTTCCCTGTAGTCTACGGTTCGGCGAAGAACGGATGGATGGGTGAGGACTATAACAATCCAACCGCCGATATAACATATCTTTTGGATAAGATTATCGAAGTGATTCCCGCTCCCGAGCAGTTGGAGGGAACACCACAGATGCTCATTACTTCGCTCGACTACTCCAGCTACACCGGACGCATCGCTGTGGGACGAGTTCACCGCGGAACGCTGCGCAGCGGACAGAACATTACGATTATGCACCGCGACGGTTCGCAGGAGAAGACCAAGATTAAGGAACTGCATACCTTCGAAGGCATGGGGCATGTAAAGACCGATGCAGTCGGCTCTGGTGACATTTGTGCCGTTATCGGACTGGAGAAGTTCGAGATTGGAGACACTATCTGTGACTACGACCAGCCCGAGGCACTGCCGACCATAGCCATCGACGAGCCCACGATGTCGATGCTCTTCACCATCAACGACTCGCCGTTCTTCGGCAAAGAGGGAAAATACTGTACGTCGCGACATATTCAGGACCGCCTCAATAAAGAACTCGAGAAGAACCTCGCCCTGCGCGTGGCTCCGTTCGAGGACTCTACCGATAAGTGGCTTGTTTCGGGTCGCGGAGTGCTCCATCTCTCGGTGCTCATAGAGACAATGCGCCGCGAAGGTTACGAGTTGCAGGTAGGACAGCCGCAGGTAATCTATAAGGAAATCGACGGCGTGCGCTGCGAACCTATCGAGGAACTCACTATCAACGTCCCCGAGGAGTTCGCATCCAAGATGATAGACATGGTAACGCGCCGCAAGGGTGAGATGACCTCAATGGAATCGCAGGCAGACCGTGTGAATATTGAGTTCGACATTCCTTCGCGAGGAATCATCGGGCTGCGTACCAACGTGCTTACCGCTTCACAGGGTGAAGCAATCATGGCGCACCGCTTCAAGGAGTACCAGCCCTACAAGGGTGACATACAGCGCCGCGTCAACGGTTCGATGGTTGCTCTGGAGAACGGTACTGCCTATGCCTATTCTATTGATAAGCTGCAGGACCGCGGCAAGTTCTTCATCGATCCGGGTGATGACGTTTACATGGGACAGGTAGTAGGCGAGCACGTCCACGACAACGACCTTGTGGTAAATGTCGCCAAGGCTAAGCAGCTGACCAATGTCCGAGCTAGCGGTTCAGACGAGAAGGCGCGCATCATCCCCAAGACCGTCATGTCGCTCGTGGAATGTCTGGAGTATATTAAGGAAGACGAGTACGTGGAGGTGACACCCAAGTCTAGGCGTATGCGTAAGATTATCCTCGACCATACTGAGCGTAAGCGTGCAAACAAGGAATAAGGAAATTCTGCGGATTGCGCTGCCGAGCATTGTCAGCAATATCACCGTGCCGCTTCTCGGACTGGTGGATACCGCCATTACGGGACACCTTGGCAGTGCTGCATATATTGGAGCCGTAGCTATAGGCTCCATGCTTTTTAATACAATTTACTGGCTCTTCGGCTTTCTTCGCATGAGCACAAGCGGCATGACGTCGCAGGCTCTCGGGCGCGGTGACGATACGTCGGCTCCGCTTTTAAGTGCGCTCCGCCTGGCATTGCTTATCGCTCTTGGTCTCATGACGCTCCAGCTGCCGCTACGCTGGTTAGGTCTGTGGCTTATGGACCCCACCGAAGAGATTCGTCATCTCACCGTCATCTATTTTAACATATGTATCTGGGGAGCGCCGGCGGTGCTGTCGCTCTTCTGTCTCAACGGGTGGTTCATAGGTATGCAGAACTCCCGTTCGCCGATGGTTGTCGCCATTTTCCAGAATGTCGTCAATATCCTTGCTTCCCTCACTTTCGTCTATGGGCTGGGCATGAAGATAGAGGGTGTCGCCCTTGGTACACTCGTGGCGCAGTGGAGTGGGGTGGCGGTAGCGGCGTGGATGGCAAGGCGCTCTAGCCAATCTAGCCAATCTAGCCAATCTAGTCATTCTAGCCAATCTAGCCCGACTAGCCAATCTAGTCTTTCTAGTCAATCTAGCCCTTCTATTAAATCCCTTGACCTCCTGCTCTTTCTTCGCACCCTCTGTCTGGTCAGTGTCATGCTCTTCTTTACCTCTGCCGGTTCGTGGCAGGGAGAGACGTTGCTCGCTGTGAACACGCTGCTGATGCAGATGTTCCTCCTCGTTAGCTACGTTATGGACGGGTTTGCCAATGCCGCTGAGGCTATGAGCGGTAAGTACTATGGTGCCGGCGACCGCAGAGCGCTGCTCGACACCGTCCGCAAGAGTTTCCTGTGGGGTGCTCTCTGTGCCGCCGCTTTTACGGTGGTGTATGTCCTTGGTGGCGACGCCTTTCTCGGACTGCTTACCGACGAACCTTCCGTTATCAGGGCTTCCCACGACTACGTCGTCTGGGCATGGCTCGTCCCTTTCATCAGTTTTTCCGCCTTTATCTGGGACGGCATATACGTCGGTCTGACTCTTGCCCGCCAGATGTTCTATGCCACAGCCCTCGCAGCTCTCGTCTTCTTCGGACTCTACTGCATTACCGACGGCAACCACGGACTCTGGCTCGCTTTCCTCGCCTTCCTTTTCACCCGCGGTGCCGTCCAGACAGTACTTTTCTACTTTTCTCATCATTCAAATTGGGTTCCCCCGAGTTTTCGTTTTCAAAAAAACATTCCACATTCCACCTGAAAATTATTTACAAATTTGGGGCGAGTAGGGTATAATATCGGTCCAACCGACCCATAACTTTGGTTTGACCGACCCATAACCTTGCTCAGACCAAAGTTATTCCACGGTTGGACC
>JAFTFC010000074.1 GCA_017449725.1 Prevotella sp.
ATAAAGTTCGGAATTGCTTTGGTAGTTCCGTTTTTTTGTTTTACTTTTGCACCCGACTATTGCATTTTCGGATGCCTTGTCAGCGCCGGCTTGCCGGCGTAATCTTAGTGGAAAAGAAGCGTTGTGCTTTTGTCTTGTACGTAGAAACCTGAGAAATTTCAACAAGAACACAAGATGGAGTCGACGGCTTCACGTGTATACACGTGGGGTTTGTTGTATCTATGTCTTTGTTCGCAGGTTTTCACAGGACCTCTACGTTGGGATTCGGAACACAAGTCCCACGCTTTCTGTATATATACAATTAAAGAAAATGTTGTATGTCTTCTTGGGGCTGGAGGGCGGATGGAGAAGATATGGGCTTGAAGAGCGTATTTAATGCCGTAGGTTCTGCTGAAAAACAGTATCAGCAGTTTACCGACGTTTCAAGGGAAACAGGTAACGAGAAGATTATGCACCCGCTGGAGTGGTGGAAGAATCGTCGTGGAATAAAGCAGGACGCACAGTTGCGTTGTGCAAATTATTTCTGTTCTAATCCGGCAGAAGTTGGTGCTCATGTAATTGATACAAAAACAGGCAAGCATGTTTATATAGTACCTACCTGTAAATCTTGTAATAATAAGGGAGATGTATCTTATTACGTTACGGACAAGCATCTGGAGGAGTGTACAAATATAAAGCCACAACACGAGCTTATCCAAAAGAGCGATGAGCGCCTGGAAATTATCAAGAAAAAGGATATTTTTAGGGCATTAAGAAAAATGGGTTTAATATCAGGATAAATACTATTGCGATGACAGAAGAACAAAATAAGGTATTGAAAGAACTCCGCCAGGCAAAAGAGGAGTATGATGCAACACCAGGCATAAATACCGTTAGCAAGGAAGGAGATGCCCTAAAGAACTTCAAAGCCCTTGTCGATGCAAGTGGTAAATGCTGGGATGAAATACAATCTAAGGATACAAATCCTAAAGATAAACGAGAGCTCTTTGAAGAGTTTAAGAAGACAATAGCAATTACAGAGGAATAAAATAATTACAACAAAATAAATACAAACGAAAATGAAAAAACTACAGTTATTTAAAACGATGCTTCTGCTATTTGCCCTGATAGTGGGAAGTACGAATGCGTGGGGAGATAACACTTATGTTAAAGTGACAAGTGCGGATCAACTTGTAACTGATGGTACAGGTGTTTATATAATTGCATATTCTGGTTACGTTGCAACAGGTTTCTCAAGCTCCAATTTGACCACAACGAATAGCGGTCTAACAGTTTCTGGAAACACAATCACTGTATCTTCTGCTACTCCTTTGGAATTCACCTTGGGAGGAAGCAGTACAGGATATACATTGCAATATACTTCAGGAGTTAATACATATTATCTTGGATATTCAACTAAAACAAAAAGTAAAACTAATTTAGACCAACTTACAAGTGCTACGGGAGACGATGCAAAATGGACCTATAATATACCTAATGGACAATCGGATAGAGCATTAGTAAGTGTTAATACCACCGATCGTTTTATCGGAATATCTGGTACAACGGGAACAGTAACGTTTAAAGGCTATTCTACACAGAATTTTAATTCTAATTATCCTGGTGTTCTTTACAAAAAGCAAGCAGCAGTTGCTCCAACTGCCATTTCTTTCAAAGTTGGTGAAACAATCATGACTGCTGATGGTAGCACAAAGAATGATTTGGGAGCAGGTGCTTCAGCAAGTTTGACTCTTACTCCTAACCAAACAGCGAATGTTTACTATACAACTGATGGTACAGAGCCGACGACTAGCTCTACCGCATATTCGTCAGCTATTAGCATTACAGAGCCTTGTACGATTTGGGCATTGGCAAGTAATAGCGCTGGTAGTGTGAAAGCAAAAGCTCTCTTCAAATTCTCACGCGCCAATGGTTTGGCATTTGGAAACAGTGAATACACTGCATATCTCAGTGAGGGAACCTTCTCAACAACGTTGACCAATCCCAATAACTTGCCTGTAACTTATGAAAGTTATGATGAAGACGTTGCAACAGTAGCTTCTGACGGAACAGTAACATTGAAGGCAGCTGGCGAAACAATAATTACGGCAACATTTGCTGGTAATGATACTTATGCAGCTGGTGAAGTTGATTATACCTTAACGGTATCTAATAAGGTTTCTGCAGACTTGGCTTACACACCGAACTTTATTCACATCGAAGAACCAACATATAACACAGAGATAAGTGCTCCGATAGCACTTACGAATCCTCATAGTGTCGCAGTAACTTATTCTAGTACTGACGAAACGGTTGCAACAGTAAGTTCTACAGGAGCAGTGACACCGAAGAAGTTAGGTACTACTACAATTAAGGCGACTTTTGCTGGCGATGCTACTTATGAAGCAGATGAGGTAAGCTATACATTGAAGTTGGGTCTTCTGGATGCAGGTCTCGCTTTTGATGCAGATAGCCACGAAATGACATACTCTTCTGGAGGAACATTCACAATGGATTTTATAAAAGATACTGATGCTGATGCTGAGTTTACAAGTTCCAACACAGCTGTGGCAACGGTTGACGCAGAGACGGGCGAAATAACTGTTCTGTCTGTAGGAACAACCACCATTACCGCGACAACTGCCAAAACTTCTGATTATAAGGCAGGTTCAGTTTCTTATGATCTGACTGTGAATGAGAATACTACTCCTTCTGGAGCAACTTCGGACGGAACTACATTGTTAGAAGAAAATGTAAGTGGATATACGGGTACGAATGATGGAACGCAAGCACTTGCCACAAACTCAAATTACTTGGACTATGACAGTTGGACGTCGTTAGATGCAGTTTATGCTGGTGGTAAAGACGCAGAGAGCGCAGGACAGTCTCACTTTAAATTCGGAAGCAGTAGCTATGTTGGAAAAGCTGTTGCTGAAAATATTGCATTAACAGGAAGTGGAATTCTGACCTATAAAGTAATGTACTATAATTCTTCAAACTCAGGTGCATTAAACGTTAGCGTTACTGGAGCGACTGCAACGGGCGATGTTTCTGTTACAGGAACTAGTGCATGGGTAGAAAAAACCGTAAATCTGTCTGATGCAACAGGTTCCGTAGATATAACGTTCCAAACAACAAGTAGCAATAAACGAATAAGAGTTGACGATATAAAGTTGGTACAGAGTGGGACTCCCACCGTCTCTGCCACCATCCCCGCCAGCACTTGGGGAACATACTGTAGCCCATACGCTCTCGACTTCAGCAATGCTGCGACAACAGTTACTGCATTTGCTGTAAGCGATTATGATGCTGCTGCGGCTACTATTACCTTTGCTAAGATTACAGGCAAGGTGCCTGCTAAGACTCCTATTGTTATTACAGGTACTGCGGGCGCTCAGAAGATCGCTGTTGCTGAGGGCGAGACGAGTGCTCCTGCAACTAACCTCCTTCGCGGTTACCTTTCTCCCGCATACTACGCAGGTGCTGATGCTTCAGAGACTCTCATGGGTCTTAGCGGCGGTACATTCAAGAAGATGCAGGCTGGTACTATTCCCGCTAATAAGGCTGTGCTCGTAATGGACACCGAAGACTTCAACGACATCCCCGATGGCGATTCTTCAAAAATGACCTTCATCTTTGAGGAAGAGAGCGAAACCGACGGTATCAAGACAATTCATAATGCACAATTCATAATGCATAATGATACTTACAATCTCGCTGGTCAGCGCGTAGGCAATGATTACAAGGGAATTGTTATAGAGAATGGTAAAAAGGTAGTACGTAAATAAGAGAGGAGGACAAAAGAAATGAATACATATATTAAACCCATAACAGAAATACACGAAATAGAACTTCAATCAATGATAGCAGACTCTCCTGGATTAACTAAAGAAGAAACTCCGGCAGAGGGCATCGAGTCGAAGTATAACAACATCTTGCCATCAGCCAACTCCCTCTGGGACTCTGACGAAGAAGAATAGTAAAAATTGCACACGGGTTCACTTCACAGTCCCCGTGTGCAATATAAAAAACTGTGTTAAATAGACTATGAGAAATAAAACAGTTACAAAGAAAGAAATTGAGGATATTATTTCAAGGATGAGGCTTTGTGCTGAAAATGCAGAAGCCACCTCTGAGGGTGTTAGAATTATGCCTAAAGGGGATGAATTTATAGCTGAATTTAATATTCTAGCAACATATGTGGAAAATAGTCAAGGAAAGTTTGACACAAGTTTAATTCCTTCTAATATCCGTAGGAACGTGCTAAGAATGTCTAATGGGAAATTAGGGGAATTGAGCAGGCTTTCTCATTCTTTGAAGAAAGAATACGATGAGAAGAAATGCAATGAAATGGAAAAGATAATGGAAGATATCATTCAGCAAATAACTCAAATATGAAGCAGATTGAGAAACACTCTTAACTCAAAATAAATTACAAACAAATATTATCAAACAACTAAATTAAAAACAATTAGAGTCCCTTGATAAGGGACGGCTATAATGCAGGGATAAGAAACAAATTTAACTTTCAATACTAACTAATTAAAAACAAATTTATGAAACAAAAATTACTAACTTTAAT
>JAFTFC010000075.1 GCA_017449725.1 Prevotella sp.
GCTCGGTCTGACTCAGCTCAACCCTGGTGCTGCCTGGAACACAATGCCTCCTCACACCCACGGTCGCCGTATTGAGGCTTACTACTACTTCAACCTTCCTGCTGAGCAGACCATTGCGCACATTATGGGAGAGCCTCAGGAGAGTCGTGTGGTATGGCTGCACAACGAGCAGGCAATCATGTCACCCGAGTGGAGCATCCACGCAGCCGCAGGCACATACTACTACACCTTCATCTGGGGTATGGCAGGCGAGAACCTCTATTATAACGACAAGGATAACATCCCTGTTGTAGAGTTGAAATAGTATCGACAATACCGAAAAATCTAAATAACAACAATAAAACATGAATTCTGTAACAACAACAAAGATGTCCAACTGGCGTTGGGTCATTTGTGCGTTGCTCTTCCTTGCAACCACAGTCAACTACATGGACCGTCAGGTCTTGTCACTAACCTGGAAGGACTTTATTGCTCCTGAGTTCCACTGGACAGACTCCGACTATGGTACAATCACCGGATGGTTCTCTATCTTCTATGCTATTGCGAACCTCTTCGCAGGTAAATTTATTGACTTCATGGGTACCAAGAAGGGCTACCTCATTGCCATCTTCGTATGGTCTACCGGTGCTGTGCTCCATGCCGGTTGCGGGTGGGCAGCAATGAATATTGAGGGTTACGACTCTATTGACGCCCTCCGCATGGTGCAGGCAGGTTCCGACGCTGCAGTAGCCATCGCTACTGTTTCGGTATGGCTCTTCCTTTCTTGTCGTATGGTGCTCGCTCTTGGTGAGGCAGGTAACTTCCCCGCTGCCATCAAGGTTACTGCTGAGTACTTCCCCAAGAAAGACCGTGCCTTTGCAACTTCTATCTTCAATAGCGGTGCATCTGTAGGTGCCCTTGCCGCTCCTGCTACTATCCCTCTGCTGGCTCGTGCATGGGGTTGGGAGATGGCATTCATCATCATCGGTGTACTTGGTTATGTATGGATGGGTCTTTGGATCTGGGCATACGACAAGCCTAACAAGAACAAGCGTGTTAACCAGGCAGAACTCAACTACATCGAGCAGGATGCGGACATCGCTGACGTACAGAACAAGGGAGAGGCTAAAGAAGAGAAGACTATCTCTTTCTGGAAATGTTTCACCTTCAAGCAGACTTGGTCGTTCATCGTTGGTAAGTTCATGACTGACGGTGTCTGGTGGTTCTTCCTCTTCTGGGCTCCTGCATACTTCTCTGATCAGTATAACTACACCTCAGACTCTCCAATGGGTATTGCCCTTATCTTCACACTTTATGCTATTGTGACAGTGCTCTCTATCGGTGGCGGCTATCTGCCCAAGTACTTCGTGGAGAAAAAGGGAATGAATCCCTATGCTGGTCGTATGCGTGCTATGCTTATCTTTGCATTCTTCCCTCTGCTGGGTCTTTTTGCTCAGCCTCTCGGTGCATACAGCGCATGGTATCCTGCAATCCTTATCGGTCTGCTTGGAGCAGGTCACCAGGCTTGGTCAGCTAATATCTTCTCTACCGTCGGTGACATGTTCCCCAAGTCAACTATCGGTACAATCACGGGTATTGGTTCTATGGCTGGTGGTGTCGGCTCGTTCCTCATCAATAAGGGTTCGGGTATGTTCTTCACCTGGGCTGATGGTCAGGGGGCTGCTTACACCTTCTTCGGTTTCGAGGGTAAGCCCGCCGCTTACATGGTAGTGTTCTGCATCTGTGCCGTTGCTTACCTTATCGGCTGGTGTATCATGAAGACCCTTGTTCCTAAGTACAAGCCTGTCGTTGCTGAATAAGCTCGATAAGTGAATTATACAACTCGTCCTGCCTGAGCAGTTTATCGTTTCCAATAAGGATAAACTGCTTACGGGCACGAGTAATGGCAACATTCAGTTTACGGTCGATTCGTCGACCGTTTTCTGTGAATGTATTTTCGGTCAGGAAGGCAAGTTCAGCCGTTGTCTTAACACCGGTAGAGAAGATTATGACGTCGCGCTGCGAACCCTGGTAGCGCTCAACGGTGTCTATGGATATTTCCTTCCAGCCCGGAATTCCGAGCCTTTCAAGCTCCTTGCGCAGCGGAGCTATCTGGCGGCGGTAGGTAACGATTATGCCTACCGTCTTCGTCGGTTCCCATGTCACCTTTTCGCGACGATATATCTCCTCCGTCTTACGGGCACAGTCCCTTGCCTCGTCCATACTATTTATAAATAGTACGCGCGCATAGTCAGCCTGCTCCGTCTGGTGGGGCAGGGGAACGATGTCGATATTCTCCTCGCGGTAGAACATGTCGTTGGCGATGGCTGCAATGTCGGGGTGCATTCGTCCCTGGCGGCGCAATATCGTTATCTTGTCGCTTCTGCCAGCACGCCGCTCCGTTTCTATGAGACGTTCGAAGAGTGAGCGTCGGCAGTCGTCTGCACCCGGTTGCTGCACCACGGCGGGCAGTTGCTTGTGGTCACCGATGAGTATGAACCGCCCAATGTTCTTGTTCGCCAGTATTCCGATGATGTTGGGCTCGAGAATCTGACTCGCCTCGTCGATTACCGTCAGCGAAAAGCTTTTGATAGCCAAGAGGAATGGACGCACGGCGAGGGTCGATGTCGTGCAAACCACAATCCGTTGTCTTTCTATCTCCTCACTTAGGGCGGCGATGTTGGATTTGTCTTCCACGATGGTCGAGAGCAGGTGACTCCTGTATGTCGGGTCGCAGCTATTCTCGTTGCCTATGCGCAGATAGTCCTTGCCGGCACTTTCCAGCATGGCGCAAATCTCGTCCACGGCGCGGTTGGTGTATGCCATAAGGAGGATGTTCTCGTTCTGGTGCTCCTCAACGATGCGGCGCAGCGTCTGTGACGTCTTGCCCGTTCCCGGCGGTCCTACTATCAGCGCAAAGTCTTCGGGTGTGGTCTCCCGCCTGCCCAACAGCATGTCGCGTCGGTCCTTCTCTGCCGTTATCAGGGCGTACAATGAACTTATCGCGGCTCCCGTGGTGGCATCGCTCGTGGCATGTTCTACCAACCATTCGCCGTCTCCTACATGCACCTTTTTATCCCCGTCGTTCAATCGAACATCCATCGAACCGTCGGCAGCAATCTCCTCCACAGTTCCCTTGTACAATATGTTGCATTGCATCATCGAAGACATATCTCGCCCCCCCGCATTCCCGAGCACAGCTCGCCTACCCGTATCCTTTCCCTCGTACCTCCGTACCCCCGAGAATACGTACACCATATCCCCCCTGCGGTAGTCAAACTCGTCGCCGTTGTCCTCGGCGGTATCTCCGCAGAGTTTCTCCTTAATGACGAACGTCATCATGCGGCAGAAGTAGTCGCGCTCCGCTCCCTCGAGTTGCTGTATCGGTGCGATAAGTCGCTCCAGCTGCGGCAGTTCGAACTCGTGGAAGAGCCTGTCGTCGGGGGCATTATAGCATATCTCCTCGGTGGTTATCATTGGCAGGATGCTCTCAAATCCCTCGCGGGCGATGTGGAAGAGCATTGCCACAATCTGGTTACGCAATTCAATGGCGTCGAGCATCAGGCGGTGGTTGTTGTGCGCACTCATGCGGCGCAGTCCGTCGGGCAGGGGGAACTTGGAGTAGAGCAGTCGTATGTCGGTATTGTCGGCTGCCCGCCCGAAGTTCGTGGCGAGCACGCCGTAGTAGAGCAGCACCTGCACGTAGTGCTTCACCGGTGCTATGGTCTTGCCCGACTTCTGTTCCACCAGCAGGCTGAGGTCGCTCGTCATGAGGTCCACTCGTCCTTGGATTCCCAGTGCAGGACAGACGAACGAGGGTTCGAGCAGCGCCTCCTCACGGGGGTGGTTGCGGAATAGCTCGCGGCATATCCCTATCATGTTCTCCACTTGCAGCGTCGCCTCTTTCTTGAAAGTCTGAGGGTTGAAGTCGGGACAGGTGACAAATTCCAGCGCTTTCTCGCGGAAGTTGCGCCGCAGCGCTTCGCGCATGATTTCTGTAGTGCTTCTTGAATCTCCTCTTACGATGGTGTCCAGTGCCGTTCCGGCGAAGTTTCCCAGCAGCGTATAGCGGTTGTTGGCACGAGGCTTCATGCGGTTCAGCAGGTAGAGAAGGGGGTGGTGTCCGTAGCGCTCGAAGCAGGCGGCTATGGCAGAGATGTCGAGACGAATGAGCGGCTCAACAATCCTGAGCCGCTCACCCTCCCAAATGGTTTCTATACTGTGAAGTCCTTCGTATGAAAACATATTACACACTTTTACCTCTCTGCTCGACTATCTCACAAACAGCAGTTCGCGGTACTTCGGCAGTGTCCACAGTTCGTCGGCGACGGTGAGTTCCAGCTTGTCGATGTGGTAGCGAATCTCGTCCATCTTCGGTTCTACGGTATCGTGGTATGCGATGGCTTTCTCGCGCTCCGACTCTATGCGGTTGGCTACGCGCCGAGCGTCCACCAGTTCCTCTACCATTGTCTCTATCGCCTGTATGCGTTCAGCTATCTCTCGGATAATCTTTACGTTACGGGTGCTCAGTTTCATTGCCTCGTCGTCGGGGAATATCTCGCGCATGGCACTCACGTTCTTCGCCAGTCGTGCCTGGTAGTGCGTTGCCACGGGTATGATATGGTTCATTGACAGGTCGCCCAGCACGCGCGCCTCTATCTGTATTTTCTTGGTGTAGGTCTCCCACTTCACCTCGTTGCGTGCCTCGAGTTCCTTGCGGTTCATGATGCCGAGGCTTTCGAACATGCGGATGCTCTCCTCGTCGAGGTAGCGGTCGAAGATTACCGGGCACGATTTCTCCACGTCGAGTCCTCGTCGTGTCGCTTCCTCTACCCACTCGTCAGAGTAACCGTTGCCGTCGAAGTGGATGGGTTTGCAGGTGCGGATGTCTTCGCGCAATGTGTCCAGGATAGCGTGATACTGGGCGGTATGACCCGTTCCCTCGGCATATTCGGGACGTTTGGAGTATTCCTCTATCCGCTCATCCACGCGTTTCTTGAAGTCCACGAGTGCTTCAGCCACCGCAGCGTTCAGCGCTATCATCGCCGAGGCGCAGTTTGCCTCGCTTCCTACTGCGCGGAACTCAAAACGGTTACCGGTGAAGGCGAATGGAGAGGTGCGGTTGCGGTCGGTATTGTCGATGAGCAGTTCGGGTATTTCGGGTATGTCGAGTTTCTTCAGCTGTTTGTCCTTGCCCTTTCCTTCATAGCCGCCGTTGGTACCCTCAATGCTGTCCAGCATCTCGCTCACTTGTTTTCCGAGGAACGAGGAGATGATGGCGGGCGGTGCCTCGTTGGCTCCCAGTCGGTGGGCGTTGGTAGCCGACATGATTGATGCTTTCAGCAGACCATTGTGCTTATACACTCCCATCAACGTCTCCACGATGAACACGGCGAAGCGCAGGTTCTGCTCCGGAGTCTTGCCCGGGGCATGAAGCAGGGTGCTGGTATCGGTCGACAGACTCCAGTTGCAGTGCTTGCCCGATCCGTTCACACCGTCGAATGGTTTCTCGTGCAGCAGCACGCGGAACCCATGCTTTCTTGCCACCTTCTTCATCAGCGACATCAGAAGCATGTTATGGTCTACCGCCAGGTTCGCCTCTTCGTATATCGGGGCGAGCTCAAACTGGTTGGGAGCCACCTCGTTGTGACGTGTTTTCACTGGAATAGCGAGCTCCAGCGCCTGAATCTCCAGGTCTTTCATGAATGCCTGTACGCGGTCGGGGATTGTTCCGAAGTAGTGGTCGTCCATCTGCTGGTTTTTTGCCGAGTCGTGCCCCATAAGGGTGCGTCCTGTCAGCATCAGGTCGGGGCGTGCCGAGTAGAGTCCTTCGTCAACGAGGAAGTACTCTTGTTCCCAACCCAGGTTGGTTATCACCTTCTTCACCTGCGGGTCGAAGAATCGGGCTACTGCCGCTGCCGCCTCGTCGATGGCATGGAGCGAACGCTTCAGCGGGGCTTTGTAGTCGAGCGACTCACCGGTGAACGATATGAATATGGTGGGGATACACAGGGTGTCGTCGATGATAAACACCGGCGAGGTGGGGTCCCAGGCGGAGTAGCCGCGGGCTTCGAACGTTGCGCGGATGCCTCCTGAAGGGAACGACGAGGCGTCGGGCTCCTGCTGCATCAGCAGTTTTCCCGAGAACTCTTCAATCATGCCGCCCTTGCCGTCGTGCTCCACGAAGGCGTCGTGCTTCTCTGCCGTTCCTTCTGTCAGCGGCTGAAACCAGTGAGTGTAGTGGGTAACACCGTTCTCGTCTGCCCACTGTTTCATGCCCTTCGCCACCGCGTCGGCAATGCTGCGGTCCAGCGGAGCGCCGTTGTCTATCACGTTAATCAGCTTCTCGTACACGTCCTTTTTCAGGTACTTGTACATCTTGTCGCGCGTAAAAACGTACTTGGCAAAAAACTCTGACGGTCTTTCCTTAGGAGACACAACCTCCAGAGGCTTCTTCTTAAAAGCCTCCTCAACAACCTGAAATCTTAAATTTCCCATTTTCCTATTGATAGATTTGTTCTGCCTGCAAAGGTACGGATAAGTGAGCGGAATACCAAATGAAAATCAATATTTCTTTGTATTTTTTTGGTGGCATACTCCCTGTTTGACTATGGTTATCCCTTGGTCCCACCGTGGTTATTCCAAGGTCCGAGTATGGTATAGGTTTGTCGGGGAATTCTCTAGAGAATTTGCGACCGAGGTTATTCCATAGTTGGACCGTGGTATAAGCATCACGAAGAATTCTCTAGAGAATTTCCCGCCAAGGTTATGGTTTACTCGAAGCGAGGTTACGGCTCACTGCCAGCGAGGTTACGGCTCACTGCCAGCGAGGTTACGGCTCACTTTGGGAGAGGTTACTCCTCTATTCGAAGCGCGAATCACTTCCTAACATGAAATTTTTCGCCTCAAAGGGTGCAAGGGTGTTGTAGCCCTCTGTTTATCGGGCTTAGAAGTGCGCACCCTAGGGTGCAAGGGTGTTGCGAGGGTGTACACCTTTAATTATGAATTATGCATTATGAATTAATGTACACCCTTACCACACCCTTACACCCCAGGGTGTACGCCCGAAACGCCCTGCACGAAAGGGTTTGACACCCTAACACCCTTCAGAGCCGTTTTTTTAGTGTAGTATGGCGTTTTACTTCCGCGGGCGGTACCAGTCCATGTACTCAACGTAGTGGGAAGCATTGTCTGCCTGTCCGGGCGCTGCTTTCTTGAGGAACTTGGCGGGATATGATGCCTCGACTCTGTCATAAACTATCCTAAATCTAAGGTGCAAATTTACGAAATCTGCCACAAAATTCGTAACTTTGCACTCAATATACAACATAGTTTAAGAGAATTGTCTAATGATTGAGATAAGAAGATACGAAAAGAAGATTGATCGAGAGCAGAGTGATGCTCGCATCGACTCTGCCGAGCGTGAACAGACCCGACCGGAGGTCAAAGAGGTGGATCAACGGTTGCCGGAATGTCCTATCACATGACAAAAATGTAAAAACAGATAAATCGGAATTTAGCAGAATGGTTAAAGACATCATCATAGTTGGAATAGGCAGTGGTATAGGTGGCATTTGCCGTTATCTAATATCACTTTTCATGGGGCAAGTAGGAAATGGTTTCCCATGGGGGACATTTATGGTTAATGTTGCTGGTTGCCTTTTGATCGGAATCCTATGGGGCGTGACAAGCCGTTTCCAGAGCTTATCCCCTGCATTCACTTTGTTACTCATAGTTGGGTTCTGTGGTGGTTTCACTACATTTTCAACATTTTCAAAAGAAGGGCTGACTATGCTGCAAGCCAATAACTACCTTTTATTTTCGCTTTATGCTATTGGAAGCGTAGTATTAAGCATTATTTCTGTTGCAATAGGATACCATATTACTAAGTAAATTCCAATTTATCGAGCAGATGACATCCCTAAGACTTCCATATATCGCCATCTGTCACCACTTCATTGAAATGTTCCTTACCCCATTCAATTAATGCTATGATAGCAGGCATGAGCGACTTGCCTGTTTCAGTCAGCGAATACTCCACACGGGGAGGCACTTCTGGATAGACCTCACGATGCACCAGATGGCTCTGCTCCAGATTCTTCAGCGTCTGCGAGAGCATTTTCTGTGAACAGTCCGTCATCAGACGGCGAATCTCGTTAAAGCGCAAGACACCCGTCTCGCTCCTGTGAAGCATGAAGAGCACCAACATCGACCACTTGTCGCCAAAACGACTAAGAACATTCCTGATAGGACAGGCAAGGTATTCTGCTTTTATCTCTCCCATAACCTTACTTAACTTGCTTTTACAGCGCAAAAGTAACCAAAAGTTACTGAATTACCAAATTACACTAAGTTAATCTAAGTTAAAGCTGTTTTCTGCAAATTCCGATAGCATCACAATTCCTACTTTTTGGTAACTATGGCACTAAAAA
>JAFTFC010000076.1 GCA_017449725.1 Prevotella sp.
CCTACGCCCCGGAGTTTGTGGGAAGGACGAAGAGCGAGGTAGTGAAGGTAAAAAGGTAAAAAAAGAAAAAAGAGTACATGAAGAAGACGTTAATTATAGGAGTTATGACGCTGACGGCAGTAGCTGCCACGGCACAGCGCATACAGACAGTGAGTGACAAGGTGGACTGCGGAAAGGTGATTTACGAACACCCCGTGACTGCACACTTCGAACTGCAGAACAAAGGTGGCGGCAAACTTCAGATAAGCAGTGTCCATCCAACTTGCGGATGTACGTCGGTGGAATACCCGAAAGGTCCCATACCTTCGGGAGACAGTTTTACTATCACCGCCACGTACGATGCCCGTCAGTTAGGGCATTTCAATAAAGACATCGCCGTTTATAGCAACGCATCAGACAAACCCTACTACCTCACCATGACGGGAGTTGTGGTAGAAGAAGTTATTGACTATAGCGGTGACTATCCCTTCATGCTTGGTGATCTTCAAGCCGATGTCAATAATATAGAGTATGACGATGTCAGTCGTGGTGAATGTCCTATAAAGAGGATAAACATAAGGAACAACACCGACAAGGCTGTCTCTCCTGTTATGATGCATCTGCCCAACTATCTCATGGCAACGGTATCGCCGTCGACCATTGCTGCCGGTCGTCAGGGAGTTGTTACCCTTACCCTCGACTCACGTAAGCTTCGCGACTACGGACTGACCCAGACAAGTGTATTCCTCGGTGCCTTCCCCGGCGACAGGGTAAGTCCTGCTAAGGAAATTGAGGTTAGTGCCGTCTTGTTGCCGAGTTTTACCCAGTTGACTGAGTCCGAACTAGCCAACGCTCCACAGATGCGTCTCTCCACCGAGACCCTGGACCTCGGCTCCTTTGCCGGGAAAAAGAAACGCACAGGAGTAATAACTATAGAGAATGTAGGTCGTTCCACGCTCGATATCTCTGCTCTTCAGATGTACACCGCCGGACTGAAGGTTGTGCTAAATAAGACATCCCTAAAGCCCAACGAGACGGCAACGCTGAAGATAACCGCAGAGGCTAAGCGTCTTAAGCATGCTCGTTCGAAACCCCGTGTGCTGATGATAACCAACGACCCTATGATGTCGAAAGTAATAATTAACGTAGAAGTGAAGTAACCATGGAACACCCGGAGAACAGTGAGGAATATAAAGGATTACAGGTGAATGATGGCGTGGCTCAGCCGTCTATTATCAATCCCTACTTGCAGCGCAGCCGTTTCCGTCGTCAGGAGTTGTCGGTTGCAGACATGGTGGATGGAATCGTCAAAGGCAATGTCACCATACTGTCACAGGCAGTAACCTTGGTGGAGAGCGTCAATCCGCAGCACCAGCAGAAAGCCCAGGAGGTGATAGAGAAATGTCTTCCCTACAGCGGAAAGTCAGTGAGGGTAGGCATCAGCGGTGTTCCTGGTGCCGGTAAGAGTACCAGTATCGATGAGTTCGGTATTCATGTACTTGACAGGACGGGCGGAAAGCTCGCCGTTCTCGCCATAGACCCCAGTTCGGAGCGATCGAAAGGCAGTATTCTGGGAGACAAGACCCGTATGGAGAAGTTATCGCAGAGGGAGGATGCCTTTATCCGTCCTTCGCCAACAGCAGGCAGTCTTGGAGGAGTGGCGCGCAAGACCCGTGAGACCATAGTACTGTGCGAGGCTGCCGGTTACGACAAGATATTCGTGGAGACCGTTGGAGTGGGACAGAGTGAGACCGCCTGTCATTCGATGGTGGACTTCTTCCTGCTCATACAACTTGCCGGAACGGGAGATGAGTTGCAGGGAATCAAGCGCGGCATTATGGAAATTGCCGATGGAATCGTTATAAATAAGTGTGACGGCGAGAATGTGGACAAGTGTCACATGGCGGCACGCAACTTCCGCAACGCCCTGCATTTCTTCCCTAAGACAGAAAGCGGGTGGATGCCGAAGGTATTGTGCTATAGCGGCTTCTACGGACTAGGTATCAAGGAAGTCTGGGACATGATATATGAGTACATTGACTACGTGAAGGGTAACGGTTATTTCGACCATCGGCGCAACGAGCAGGCTAAGTACTGGATGTATGAGAGTATAAATGAAAACCTGCGCAACTCCTTCTTTAACAACGAGGCTATCGCAGAAGCTATAATCCGTGCAGAGCAAACCGTATTGAAGGGCGAAAAGACCTCATTTGCCGCAGCCGGTGAACTGTTGGACATGTATTTTAAGAGCAAGTAGACGGATGATAAAAATTGTTCCAGAGATAGATGCAGGCAGCGGCTTCTGTTTTGGTGTTACAACCGCTATCAGCAAAGCAGAGGAAGAGCTCGCCAAGGGTACCCGGCTTTACTGTCTTGGAGATATCGTTCATAACAGTATGGAGTGTGAGCGATTGGAGAAGATGGGGCTGATAACCATCAATCATGACGACTTGCGAGAACTGCACGATGCAAAGGTGTTGCTGCGTGCCCACGGAGAGCCTCCTGAGACCTACGAACTGGCAAAACGTAACAACATAGAAATTATCGATGCCACCTGTCCGGTGGTTCTGCAGTTGCAGCGGAGGATCAAGAAACGCTATACGCTCTCTTCTCCACAGATAGTTATTTTCGGCAAGCCCGGACATGCCGAAGTCCTTGGGTTGGTGGGGCAGACCGAAGGGCATGCCATTGTTGTGGCGAGTCTTGACGATGTCAAGCTTCTCGACTTCACTCGTGACATCTATCTTTACAGTCAGACCACCCAGTCGCTTGATGAGTTCCATGAAATTATACAGTACATCCGTGAGCATATCTCTCCCGATGCCGTGTTCGAGAGTTTCGACACTATCTGCCGTCAGGTAGCCAACCGTATGCCCAATGTGAGCGGTTTTGCCTCTAAACACGACCTTGTGCTTTTTGTCAGTGGCAGGAAAAGCTCTAATGGCAAGGTGCTCTTCAATGAATGTAGGAGGGTAAATACCAATTCCCATCTCATAGAAGGTCCAGACGAAATACGCCATGAATGGTTACAGGGCTTAGAAACTATAGGTATCTGCGGTGCTACAAGTACTCCGAAATGGCTGATGGAGCAGTGCAGCGACCGTATTATGCAGTTGCAGCAGTAAAGCGCTCCATGAGCCACCGGTTCTGTTCCTCAATGGTCATGTCGCTATTGTCGAGCATCAGGGCATCCTCGGCAGGACGCAGTGGAGCTACTGCCCGATGGCTGTCGATGTAGTCGCGCTCCTGGACGTTCTTGAGAATGTCAGCGTAGTCAGCCTCCATACCCTTAGCTTTCAATTCGTCGAAACGTCGCTGGGCACGGACTTCTGCCGATGCAGTGACGAATATCTTCAGTTCTGCATTCGGGAACACCACTGTTCCGATGTCCCTGCCATCCATCACGATACCCCCTTCCTTTCCCATTGCCTGTTGCTGGCGCACCATTTCTTCGCGAACGAAAGGTAGAGTCGCTATGGGGCTGACATGGTTGGATACCTCCATGGAACGGATTTCTTTCTCCACAATCTCCCCGTTAAGATAAGTGTCGGGACGACCAGTCTGTTCGTTGAACTTGAAAGTGATGTTAATGTCTTTCATCATGTTTTTCAGTTCGTCCTCACGAATACTTTTGTCTTTGCCAAACAAGTTGTGTCGCAGGGCAAAGAGAGTCACGGCACGGTACATTGCACCCGTGTCAACATATACGTACCCCACTTTCTTGGCGAGGTCTTTTGCCATGGTCGACTTTCCGCACGACGAGTGTCCATCGATAGCAATAGTTATTTTCTTCATATCTTTATTCCTTGTTTTTCTTTTACTTCTTCATATTCACAATGCATACGCAACGTTTACCATCAGTGATGTGCTGCTTACGTGGTATTTCCCATAGGCAACATTCAGTTTGAACCTCTCCAGTTGCAGACCTGCTCCGAACGATAGTCCAGCCATGTGGGCACTGCCTTTCTCTTCGCCCGCTGCCGTAATCTTCATTTCGTCAGCGCGTCGGAAATTGTAGCCTGCTGCGAGGTAGAACTGGTCAGAGAGAAGCAGGTCCACTCCGCCCACGAGATGGTTTATGAACTTATAGTCCCAGTGGTTTAAGTCCACCAGTGTTGCCGACAATCTTATCGGACTGTTCTTCAGGCGTTTTGTCACACCCATCTGGAAGTCTATCGGCATACGGTTGTATTCGTCCTCGTAGGCTTTCAGTTCGCCACCGAGGTTTTTAGCCACTACCGACAGAGACCAGTCTCGTTCTGGGTCGTAGTAGTTAATTCCGAGGTCTACGCCCATTGCAAGCGAGTTGTACTGTCCTATATAAGATGTAATGAACTTCGCAGTTATACCACCCATCACCCGTTCAGAAAGTGCATAGCTGAAAGCCCCCTGTATAGCAATGTCCTTAGCAGAGAACTCGCCAGTTTGGATGTTTTCTGCTGTTGTCTCCTTCATTGTACCGTAGTTGACGTACTGTGCCATAGCCGCCCATGAAGCTTTTTCGTTGATGGCTCTGTTGAACATTGCAGAGGCAGTTACAGCCCCCTCCATGTACGTCATGAAGTTAAGGTTGATTGTCTTGTCGCTGACACTCCCCAGCAGGGCAGGGTTGTTGAACGTCAGTGTAGGGTCGTCTTCTATGATGGTTATGTTGTCACCTCCTAAAGCCGCTCCGTGAGCACTTACCGGCAGTCTCAGGAAGTTGTATCCCGTCTGGCTCTCCTGTGCAGACAGGGTGACAGAAAGTAGAAGCATAAATACCATCACGTATGCTCGCATAAGTACTTCCAAGCATTCAGGTCTTGTTCGTTTGCCTAAAAAAGTATAATTCTCAATTCTCAATTTCCAATTTTCAATTTAAAATATTACCTTTGCAACTTAATAACGTAAAAAAGTTGTAATTGTTGTGGAGATAAAGAAATCATATAAGGCAGATTTGGATCATTGGCGTCCCTGGCTGTTCCTTTTAGGACTGCTTTTGGCGTCAGCGCTCTTCTTCCTTGTACTGAATGTTTCGGTGTCTCCACCATCAGGAGACGTTTCTCCCGAATTGCTTGAGGAGATAGCTCAGGAGATGGAGCTTAAGATGAAGCGTCCCGATAAAGACCTTATTCCGGTGTTCCCTCCGGAAAAGAAAGAGGAGTCGGCATCAGAGAAACTCAATGTGGTGGACGTGACTGTTGATGCGGCAGAACTGCCAAAGTCATCTGTAGAGACCGATGGCGAAAAAGAAGAGGAGGTGGCTCCTGTGGCTCCGATCCCGGTAGACGAGAAGATGCAGCCACTCCAATTCCGCGTTGTGGAGCAACTGCCCGAATTTCCCGGTGGAATGGTCGAATTTATGAAGTGGCTGACAAAGAACCTGAAGTATCCGCCACAGGCAAAACGAGCCAATCTTGAAGGACGTGTGGTAGTATCTTTTATCGTTAATGCTGACGGTACCACAACGGATACGCGTGTAGTGAAGTCAGCCCACCCACTGCTCGATGCTGAGGCTATGCGTGTTCTTCGTATGATGCCAGAGTGGAAACCCGGTGAAGACCACGGCAAACCCTGCCGGACAATGCTTTCGATACCAATAGTATTCAAAATATAAGAATAATGGACAAACTGAGTTTAATAGAGAATTACATCCAATCGCTGCCCTATGAGCGAGTGCCCCAAGAACTGTATGAACCGATACGTTACGTTCTCTCTATAGGAGGTAAACGTATCCGTCCTATGCTTATGTTGTTGGCTTATCAGCTCTATAAGGATGACCCTGCAACAATTCTTCCCGAAGCGGTGGCATTGGAAACATATCATAACTATACCCTGTTGCACGATGACCTTATGGATAATGCCGACGTGCGTCGTGGTATGCCCACAGTACATAAGAAGTGGAACCCCAATGCGGCAATACTCAGTGGTGATACCATGCTGGTTCTGGCTTATCAGCGCATGATGCAGTGCCCTGCCGACAAACTAAAGGCGGTGCTCGACCTTTTCACTGTGACAGCTCTCGAGATAGGTGAGGGTCAGCAGTTTGACATGGACTTTGAGACCCGTAACGATGTACGTGAGGAAGAATATATCGAGATGATTCGTTTGAAGACCAGTGTCCTGCTTGCCTGCGCATTGAAGATAGGAGCCATCCTTGGTGATGCCCCTGTCAACGATGCCGACCTGTTATATCGTTTTGGTGAGAAGATAGGTCTTGCCTTCCAGCTTCAGGATGACTATCTCGACGTTTATGGCGACCCTAAAGTCTTCGGAAAGGCGATAGGTGGAGACATTCTGTGCAACAAGAAGACCTTTATGCTTATCAATGCCTTTAATATGGCAGATGAGGAAACTCGTAAGGAGCTTGAGAAGTGGGTAGCTTTGTCTGACCTGCAGGCAGAAGCCGCCAAGGAGAAGATTTCTGCCGTTACTGCAATATATACCAAGGTTGGTGTAGACAAACTTGCCGCAGAGCGTATTGAAAAGTATTTCGCTGAAGGTTTGGAACTGCTTTCTCGTGTGAATGTTCCCGAAGAACGCAAAGAGGAATTACGTCAGTATGTCCATGACATGATGCACCGCAGCAAGTAAAAAGAAGTTATGGATTTTATAGATACCCACTGCCATCTTGACGGCGAGGAATTTAAGAATGATCTCGACCAGGTAATAGATCGTGCCCGTAATGCCGGCTGCTCCAAGGTTTTTGTGCCTGCAATAGACTTGAAGTCGTCGGAGGCATCACTCCGCCTCGCCCAGCAGTATCCCGGATATGTTTTCCCTATGGTAGGTCTCCATCCCGAGGAAGTCCGCCTTGACTGGAAAAATGTACTCAGTGACATTGGTTCTCTCATTTCTCGTACCCCCGTACCCCCGTACCCCCGTACCTCCGAGAATACATCTCGTACCCCCGTAATTGCCATTGGCGAGGTCGGTCTCGACTTCTATTGGAGCCGTGAGTTTGAGAAAGAGCAGTTGAAGGTCTTCGAAGAACAAGTAAAGTGGAGTCTAGACCTGAAATTGCCGTTGATGATTCATTGCCGTAAGGCTCAGAATGAGATGGTTACGATACTGAAGAAATACAAGAAAAACCTCTGCGGGGGAGTGTTTCACTGTTTTACAGGAAACGAAATAGAGGCACGTCAGTTGTTGGAGTTCGATGGCTTCGTTTTAGGAATAGGCGGTGTGCTTACCTTTAAGAAATCCAATCTGCCAGAGACTTTGGCTTCGAGTGTCCCTCTTGACCGTATTGTTCTTGAGACCGATGCTCCATATATGTCTCCTGTTCCTTTGCGTGGTCAGCGTAACGAACCCGCCAATATTGTTCATGTCATTAAGAAACTCGCTGAATGTTATGGAGTTACCACGGAAGAGGTATGTAAACATACAAATTTGTCGGTAGAGAGAGTATTTGGCGTGAGGTAATTAAAATGATTATTCTTTAAATATTTTAACCTTTTTGCTTCTTTTTACTACTAAAAAAGAAGTACCTTTGCAGACGATTTTAGTTGACGTTTGAAAAATATACATTTTAAACACTAAGGAGAGGTGCTCGAGTGGTTGAAGAGGCACGCCTGGAAAGCGTGTAAACCCCTAAAGGGTTTCGCAGGTTCGAATCCTGTTCTCTCCGCACAGAATTCAAGGCTTTTCTCATAAAGTTTTGAATTTCTGATTGTCACTAGTGGCAGACAGGTTCGGAAATGGGTCTGGGTCGGGGCGACTTGCTGTTGTTTCGAAGATCCCACTCAAACGATACGAATCGGTGTCCGGACTAATGGGAAAAAGGAATGAAAATCGGTTCTTGCACATCGTGTGAGGACAAGGAGAAGTTATAAACATGCAGAACGCACAATCAGTTAATAAGGAATATTGGTACGTAATGCTTCATCTGGAACCAACACTCATAGAACGTCAACTACTCCAGATGAATCTTCAGCGCAGGTCGGCTGGACTTTCTGAGCTGATGTACGTCATACCTTTCCGCTATCTTCATCGTGCTGTACCTGACCATGAGACAAAGACTCGTGCCAAGGTTCGTGAGATAGAAGAGAACAATGCGCTGCGTGATAATCTCCACGACTTTGTTTTCATAAAAGCATCAGAACAGGAAATCTGTAACTTAGTGGCTCTTCCTTGGAACAGGGATGGCAGACTGCATCTTCATTTTTACCGTGACCATGAGAAGAAACCGATACGTGTCCCCGACACTGAAATGTCTCCGTTGATACGCCTTATGGTGGAGCAGCGACAGAAGTTCTCTTTTGAGTCTCCCGTGGACAATCCAGAAGCTTTGGAGAGTGTCATAATTAAGACAGGACTCTTCAAGGACTATACGGCAAAGGTGATAGACTATCATTACACAGGCGAAGGCATAAGGTTTACCTTGGGCATACCTGTGTTTGGCGGTGTAAGGACACTCCGTCTTCCCGACTATGATGCTAAGAATGTCAAGGTGAAAGGAACCCTGGAGCAGTTGCTTGATAAGAACTTTATTCTGCGTGTGGAAACCGAATTGTTTGATATTCTGCGTCGCAGGCTGAAGCATCGCTGTACCAGCGAGACCGAACGTGAGGATCACGACAAGTTGAACCGTTTTTCTATCTTTAACTACCTGAAGTTCGACGACACCACGTCTCATAACCATTTCCGTGCTCTCATGCTTCTGTGCGCAACCTTGCGTCGTGATAAGCATACAAAAGAAGAGCTTATGTCGCTTGTCCCCTCGTTTGTGGCTGACCCAATGTCACCTGTTAATGACGATGAGGCTTTCATTACAGCCATTCTTTTCATTGCAACCCACAATGCCAGCTATCGCACAGCCGCAAAGCAGTACGTAAGTACTCGTCCTGCTATTTCCGCTTCCCTTCAAAAGGTAATGCCCCTTATAAAGGACATTCGTACGAGGTGAGGCAAAACACACAGCATCAAAGGTAATGCATCTTTATCCTCTGCTTTTCGAGCCAAATCTCCATACTGTCGTGTGGGGAGGTAGTCAGTTGTGCCCATACAAGGGCATAGCGCCATCTGTAGACCCTATCGGTGAGAGCTGGGAGGTGAGTGCCGTACCCGGAAGTACGAGTATCATCAGCAATGGTGAGTTGAAGGGTAGGGATTTGGTGTCGGTCATCAACGAGAGTCCCGAGGATATTCTTGGTAAGAAAGTCAACGAGAAATACCACGGGCAGTTGCCTTTATTGGTAAAGTTTATTGACGCCAAGAGCGACTTGAGCATTCAGGTGCATCCAAATGATGAGATGGCTCAGCGTGAGCACGGGAAAATGGGCAAGTCTGAGATGTGGTACATCATTAAGGCTGATGAGGATGCCCATCTCTATGCCGGTTTCAAGCAGCGCATCACTCCCGAGGAGTACCAGCGGCGTGTTGCTGACGGTACGATAACGGAGGTGCTTGCCGACCACAAGGTAAAGACAGGGGATGTCTTTTATCTGCCTGCAGGAAGAGTACATGCCATCTGCGGGGGTATTCTGTTGGCTGAGGTGCAACAGTCGTCAGATGTTACATATCGCATCTATGACTACAACCGTCCGGGATTGGACGGCAAACCGCGCGAGCTGCATACTGCACTGGCGGCTAAGGCTCTCGACTTCAATGTCATTGATAACTATCGCACGGAGTATGCCGATGCCTCCAGCCGTGCCGTTCAGATTATCGACTCACCGTATTTCAAGGTGCGAGTTATGGATATCACCACCGCCTTTCATCGTGACCTGCGCAAATATGACAGTTTCGTTATCTCTATCTGTGTGGACGGTGACTGCCTGTTGCGTGTCCGTCCCACCGGCGATGAGATTGTGCTGCGCAAAGGACATTCCACGCTAATCCCTGCAGCCATCGCAGACTATGACATCACGCCCCTGCATGGCAAGGCAACGCTCCTTGATGCTTTTATCGACAATATGGACAGAAGCCTTGCAGGCACCCTCACTCGCTTCCTGCATAGTACACGTAAACTCTAAAGTTCTCTATAGTCCATTAGAATCGGTAGAATGACAAGGGGGCAATATGATAACTCAAGTTCTTTGTAATGCTAATAAAAAGGCAGACGTAGTGTGTCTGTCGTTAATAATTATTCATTTATTAAATTTTAAGCATTATGAAGAACGTAAAGTTTTTCTGCGCAGCATTCATGCTGCTGGCTGCTTCGTGCAGCAATGACGAGTCTCTGGACTCAAGTGTTAATCCTTCAGACGAGCTTGCTCCTGTTACGGTGCGGGTGAGCGATTTCTCGGTAGAGCAGGATTCATTCCCAGCGACGCGAGCCTCATCTGTGGCAACGTACTCAGACGTTAAGTTCCTGACGCTGGCGTTCTACAAGGGCTCGACCGAGGTGTTCAAACAGACGCAGAACCGCGATGACGATGCGACGTATGACACCTTTGGCGAATTCTCTACCACGCTGCCCATGGGAAGCTATACGATGGTGGTCGTGGCGAACGGTGGCGACAATGCCATCACGCTGACGAGTGCCACATCAGCCTCCTTCGGGGAGAACAGGGTGATGGAGACCTTTGCCTACAGTCAGACGGTGAATGTCAACAGCAATGCGGCACTGAACCTGAGTGCCACGCTCGACCGTATCGTCTCCTGCATCGCTGTCTGCTCTACTGACGGTCGTATGGATGAGGCGAAGAAGCTGAGGATTACGACGACCACTGGCAGCCGCAGTTTCAGTCCGACGACGGGGTTTGCTACCGTGAACAGCGGCATCACGGCGATGATTACGCTTCCCGAGGC
>JAFTFC010000007.1 GCA_017449725.1 Prevotella sp.
CAGTCTCCTGATAGGGGAATATCCACTGGTCCTCAGCCTCACAAACGTTCTTCCACTGGCTGATGGTCTCGCGGGCTGTGAATGCTCCCTTGTTATAGTCGCGTATGATGCGGCGGAGCAGTCGTTTGTCACGTACGGGGATCCCGTTGTGGTCGTCGAGCGAGATGCTGGTGAGAGCGGAGATGTAGATGCGGAACTTTAGCGAGTCGTCGATTTCTTTAGTCAGCAACGGATTCAGTGCGTGGATACCTTCGATGATTAGAACGCTGTCGTTCTGCAGACGCAGTTTCTTGCCATTCCACTCGCGCTTGCCGGTAGTGAAGTTATACTCAGGTATCTCAACCTTCTCACCCTTCATCAGCCGTTGCAGGTGTTCCTCCATAAGGTGGTAGTCCACGGTCTCGATATTGTCGAAGTCGTAGTCGCCATTTGGCAGTTTTGGCGTGTCGACACGATTCACGAAATAGTCGTCGGTAGAGAACGATAGGGGTCTCAGTCCGCAGGCAAGCAATTGTACTGAGAGACGTTTGCAGAAAGTTGTCTTTCCCGACGACGACGGACCCGTGATTAGCACCAGTTTAACCGGATTTTTCTCGTCGTGGTAGCGCCGTTCAATTTCCTCAGCTATCTGCACAATTTTCTTCTCTTGTAACGCCTCAGATACCTGAATCAGTTCAGAGGCGTGTCCGTTGAGAACTGATCGGTTTACATCTCCTGCATTAGACAGGCGCATAATGATGTCCCAGCGGGTTTTCTCGGCGAACATACTGTAGGTTTTGGGCATGTCTGCCTTCTCTGCCAGTCGGCTGGGGTTGTTCCAGTCGGGTACCCGTAGCAGCATACCATCGTGGTATTGTTCGAGTCCCCATACGGTGAGGTATCCTGCCGATGGAACCAGCGGTCCGTAGTAGAAATCGGCAGTGTCGCCCAGCATATAGTAGTCGCTGTAAATCTGTCCGCTGGTCTCAAGTAGTTTCACCTTGTCTGAGAAACCGCGCTCCTGGAATACTCTCAGTGCCTCTTCTGTTGTTGCTTCATTGCGGCGGAAGGGCATGTCGAGATTGATTATTTCCTGCATGCGTTCGCGGATGCGGTCCACCATTTCCGGTGCAATTTGTCTGCCCTCCTTTGGCGAGGGACCGGGGGTGGGTTTGAAGTTACAGTAGTATCCGCGCGAAATGGTGTGTTCGATGAAGAGTTTACTGCCAGGGAAGAGGTCCTGTGTGGCTTTGTATAGCACGAAGCACAGCGACCTTACGTAGGCACGGTGCCCCGATCCCTCGCGAGCATCGAGGAACTCCACGTCGCGGTTCTGGTAGAGTCTGAACTTCAGTCCCTGCGACACGTTATTCACTTTTGCCGATACCACTGGGTAGGGCATTTTCAGTTCTTCGGCGAACTCCTGATACACGTCCAGTAGTGATGTGCCTTCAGGGAAACTCTTGGTGATGTTGTTGTTTTTACAGCGGATTTGAAGCATAGTCCAACGATTCTTCTATTTCTTTTTCAGTTGCTTTCTGGTTTATTCTGATGTCCCCGATGCCGCCCAGCAGCGTGAAGTTTATCTCGCCTGCCGTATTCTTCTTGTCGTGGGTCATCAGTTCAAGGAGCTCTGCAGTGTCCTTGCAGCTCGTGGGAGCCACACCGTAGTAGGTGCGTATGAACTGTTCCGTCTGGCGGAACTTGTCACGGGGGAAGTCGGTCTTTATGGCACTGAGGTATAGCTCTGCCACCAGTCCCCATGCTACTGCATATCCGTGGAGCACCGGCTGTCGGCGCATGCACCATGTCTCAAGGGCATGCCCAGCAGTATGTCCGAGGTTCAGAGCCTTGCGCAGTCCCTTCTCGTGTGGGTCTTCGGTAACTATACGTTCCTTTACCGCCACACTCTCGCGTACCATCTCCTGCAACACCTTAAGGTCGGGCTCGGTGATGTCGAAGGTTACGTGGCGTGCCCACATCTTCTCGTCTGCCAGCAGCGAGTGCTTAAGCATCTCAGCATATCCCGAGCGTATGTTCTCATCGTCGAGAGTGCGCAGGAACTCAGTATCTATTATCACCGTCCTGGCATCGCGGAACACACCAATCTCGTTCTTCAGCCCTCCGAGGTTGAAGCCAGTCTTACCTCCCACCGAGGCATCGACCATAGCCAGCAGTGTCGTGGGAATATTGATGAACTCGATGCCCCGCTTGAATGTGCTGGCGGCAAATCCTCCGAGGTCTGTCACCATTCCTCCTCCGATGTTCACCATCATTGAATGACGCGTAGCCCCGTGTTGTGACAGTTCTGTCCATACGTGGTTCGTCGATTCTATGTTTTTGTTTGTGTCGCCTGCCGGAATCGTTATAATGTGGGCATTACGGAATATGTCGTAGTGGCATATCCTGCCCCAGCATTTTTCTGCCGTGATTTCGTCGGCTAACACGAACAGCCGGTCGGCTCCTACCTCTTCAACTGCCTGGGTTAGGTCGTGCTGAAGATTCTCAGTAAAAAGTACTTTCTGACTCATTTCGGGGACAAAGGTAAGAAAAACGACTGAAATGAGAAAGAAAATAGTAATTTTTCTCATTTAAACCTTCGGCGGCGAGGTGCGTCAAAACTAATAAACGTAACGTAACACAATGAAGATAAAAAGATTTTTTCTGGTTGTTTTTCTCTTAACAGCCATGTTTACAGGTACTTCGGCGCAGGGAATATTGAGCGGAACACTTACTGACCGCGACACAAAGGAGGTTGTGGAAATGGCTACTGTGCAGTTACTCTCAACGGATAGTACTTTCGTAAAGGGAACACTCTCCAACGAACGAGGCGAATATACGATAGAGAATGTCGCCAACGGGCGGTATATACTGAGAATCAGCTCTGTAGGCTATCCACATCATTATAAGAATATAGAGGTGAAGGGTGAGAATATCGACCTTGGCAACACAGTGATGGGAGCCGACGCCATAATGCTTAAAGGAACAACAGTGACGGCTCAGGCTCAGAAGGTGATACTGCGTGAGGATACCTTTGTATATAATGCAGATGCTTACCGCACACCAGAGGGTTCGGTGGTGGAGGAACTGGTTAAGAAACTGCCCGGAGCGACCGTCGACGACGACGGCAAGATAACCATCAACGGTAAGGAAGTGAAGAAGATACTCGTTGACGGTAAGGAGTTTATGACCGGGGATACCAAGACGGCAATGAAGAACCTGCCCACAAGCATTATCCAGACCGTAAAGGCTTACGACGAGAAGAGTGATATGGCACGCATCACTGGAGTAGATGACGGCGAGGAAGAAACGGTACTCGACTTCGGAATAAGAAAAGGAATGAACCGTGGATTCATGCTGAATGCCGACCTTGCGGCAGGAACCAAGAAACGCTATGCCGAGCGAGTTATGGCAGGGTGGATGAAGGACGACGTTAAGATAATGGGTTTCGGAAATGCTAACAACACTAACGACCAAGGATTTCCCGGCGGCGGTGGAGGAGGACGCTTCGGAGCAGGCAAGAACGGACTTAACGCATCAAAGATGCTGGGAGTAAACTTCGAATACGAGAAAAAGAAAAAACTGGAAATAAACGGAAACGTGCGATGGAACCACAGCGATGGAGACATACACTCGGTGCAGTCGGTGCAGAACTTCGTAGGAGAAACGGTCAGCTCGCGTACCAGCAGCGAGAACCAGAACTACACCCGGGGTAATCAGTGGAACTCCAGATTCAAGGTGGAGTGGAAACCCGACACAATGACAAACATCCTCTTCAGACCCACTTTCAGTTACAGTTCCAACGACGGTGACCAACGCTCCAATAGCACCTCATGGGAGAAGGAAGCTCTGCTGAATACCCGCAAAAACCGTTCCATAACAGGCTCTGACAACCGGCAGCTTGGAGGAGTGCTGCAACTGAACCGCAAACTTAATACTTCGGGACGCAATGTGACACTGCGTACAGAGGCAGGCTACAGCAAGGGACTTAGCGAGAGTACTGCAATGAGCGATGTACACTTGTATCAGGTGATGGACCAGTATGGTAACGACAGCATATACCAGACCAATAGATATAACTACACCCCGACACGCAACTGGAACTACTCCGTGCAGACTACATATACGGAGCCGCTTGCCGAGCGACTTTACTTGCAGTTCTCCTACAAGTACACATATAAATATAGTAAGAGCGACCGCTCAACGTATGATTTTGATCAAATATCCGACGACCTGCCACCCGCAACCTACGACTTGCACCCCACACCTTTCGACCAATATATCATAAACGATAAACTGAGCCGCTTCTCGGAATACAAAAACTATATCCACGACCTGATGCTTACTCTGAGACTTGTAAGGACGAAATACACATTCAATGCAGGACTGATGCTGCAACCCCAGAAGACTCTCTATGAACAGCGCTATCTGGGACAGGAAGTTGCGACGAGTCGTACGGTGACGAACTTCTCACCGACGGTTGACTTCAAATATAACTTCTCCAAAGTGAGTAAGTTACGCCTGAACTATCAGGGCACGACGTCACAGCCAGGAATGGCAGATTTGCTGGATATCGTGGACGACAGCGACCCGCTGAACATCACCCGTGGTAACCCGGGACTGAAACCCTCGTTCACCAACAATCTGAGGTTCTTCTATAACACTTACTTTGAGAAGACACAGCGGTCGCTGATGACCTACCTCAACTACAGCAATACAAGAAATGCCATTTCCAACCGCGTGGAATACGATTCGTCGACAGGCGGACGCACTACACGCCCAGAGAACATCAACGGCAACTGGAACATGGAGGGGGCACTGATGTTCAATACCTCCGTAGACAGTGCCGCCTACTGGAATGTAAATACATTCACAAGGGCTTCATACAATAACTATGTGGGATATCTTAGTACTGCTCAAATTGCTGAGGCTCAGAAGAATACCACCCGGACATGGACACTCAGCGAGCGTCTGCAGACAAGCTACCGTCGCGACTGGTACGAGGTGGCGCTCGACGGTTCGGTGAACTATATGAACACGCGCAATCTACTACAGTCTCAGAATAACATGAACACGTGGCAATTCGCCTACGGAGGATCGCTTAATTTCTACCTCCCTTGGGGCACGAGCCTCTCGACGGACATGCACATGAACAGCCGCCGCGGATACAGCGACTCGTCAATGAATACCAATGAACTGGTGTGGAATGCACAGGTGTCTCAGAGTTTCCTCAAGGGCAAGGCACTGACTCTCTCCCTCCAGTTCTACGATATTCTGCAGCGCCAGAGCTCCTTCTCGAGAACCGTCAATGCCATGATGCAGAGCGACACTTCGTACAATAGCATAACGAGTTACGCCATGCTACATGCTGTTTACAGGTTTAATGCTTTCGGGGGAAAAGACGCTAAAGGTCCTCGAGGTCCTCAAGACCCAGGAATGCGTCCAATGCGCGGCGCTCCTTCTTCGTCGGACGGCCCGTTCCGCGAGCGCGGTCCACGAACCCGCTGATGCGAGTCATTTCCAATAGTTCGTACTGGCTGGGGTAGGTGACGTTCTCGTAAATCTCGGGAATAAGTTTTGCACCCACGCGCTGTTCGATGCATTTCAAGATGCGGAAAGAATAGGTTATGGGTGGTTTCTTGACGCTGACGACCTCACCCTCCTTCACCATTCGTGAGGGCTTCACGCTGACCCCATCGATGGTTACCCGTCCGTTCTTGCAGGCGTCGGCAGCGATGCTGCGGGTCTTGAAGATGCGGGCTGCCCACAGCCACTTATCTATTCTTGCTTCCATTAAACTGATTCATTGTTATGTCTACACCTGCGAGGACGAAACTTCGGATTACCTCTACGGCGGTGTCGATGGCTGGCAGGAAGAGGGTCTTGTCTTCGTCGCTGAAGCGTCCGAGAACATAGTCTATCTGTCCGCCTTGGGGATAGTCGTTGCCGATACCCATTCGCAGGCGGGCATAGTTCTGCCCGATGAGTTGCTGGATGTGTCCCAGTCCATTGTGTCCTCCGTTAGAGCCGCTTGCTTTAAGGCGGAACGTACCGAGAGGCAACGCTATCTCGTCGCTGATGACGAGCAGGCGGCTCTGGTCTATCTTCTCCTTGTCGAGCCAGTAACGCACGGCGTTGCCGCTGAGGTTCATAAATGTAGTGGGTTTAAGGAGGAACACCTTACGCCCCTTGATTGAAGTTTCACCAAGGAATCCGTAGCGGCGGTCCTCAAAAACAGTATTGGACGCCTTTGCAAAAGCGTCCAACACCATATAGCCTGCATTGTGACGGGTTTCGGCATACTCCGCTCCGGGATTGCCCAGCCCCACAATCAAGAATTTGTCCATTATTCAGCAGCCTCTTCAGCAGCCTGAGCGGCAGCGTTAGACTTACGAGTTGCCTTAATGGTACAAACGACAACTTCCTTGCTTGTAGCCATTTCCAGACCCGGGAAGTTAAGCTCGCCGACCTTAATGCTCTTACCGATGGTAAGGTTGGTAACGTCGATGTCGAGTGTTTCGGGAATGTCAGTGTACTTTGCAGTTACGTCAACCTTGCGGACGATGAGGCTCAGACGACCACCATCGCGAACACCCTGTGCCAGACCGTTAAGTTTAACGGGAACACCAATGGTGATGGGCTTGTCCTCGTGAACTTCGTAGAAGTCAACGTGGAGCAGTGCGTCGGTTACAGGGTGGAACTGCAACTCCTTGATGATTGCTGTGTGCTTCTCACCCTCGATGTCGATTGCTACGAGGTAGATGTGAGGAGTGTAGACAATCTTACGGAGTTCTGTGAACTCTGCCTGGAATGCCTTTGCTACGGGAAGGTTGTTCTCACCGCGTGCCTCACCATAGAGGTTACAGGGCACGAAACCTTCTTTTCTAAGTTGCTTAGAAGCTTTCTTACCAAGATCGCTTCTGTTTTGAGCTTTGATTACAATCTCTTTCATAATTTTTTTGTTACTCTAAATTAAGTTTTAAATGTGCTTAATTCGCCATCACTTTACGAAAAAGCGGGTGCAAAGGTACGAATAAAAATTAAAAGTGAAAAATTAAAAGTGAAAAAATATAAGGCAAAAGTGAAAAATTTCAAGTCTCGCTGTATTTTTTTTCTTATTCATTCGTTGTTTACCATTATTTTATGTATTTTTGCAGGCAAATATGAAGCACATCGTAAACCAGAAAGAGTAAAAACACATGATTAACAGAGAATTAATTCGTACAAAAATCGTACAGTTAACCTATGCGTACTATCAAAACGGTAATCACAATATTGAGTCGGCGGAGAAGGAACTGATGTTCTCGCTGTCTAAGGCATACGACCTATACAACTACCTGTTGGGATTGATGGTCGCTGTGCTCAACGAGGCACGCAAGCATGTTGAGGTGGCTGCGTCAAGGGCAAAGCGCGAAGGTCTGCCGATGCCGTCGGAACGATTCATTCAGAACAAATTCATATTGCAACTTGAGGCAAACAAACAACTAAATGACTTCATGGAAAGCCAGAACCAGACTTGGATTGACGATACCGAGTTCGTCCGCAAGTTGCTGGCACAGATAGAACAAAGTGACATCTATAACGAGTATATGGAAAGCAATGACGACTCTTACGAGGCTGATCGCGAACTCTGGCGCAAGCTTTACAAAACATACATTATGGAGAACCAGGACCTTGATGCCGTGCTGGAGGAGAAGAGCCTGTACTGGAACGATGACAAGGAAACGGTAGACACTTTCGTGCTGAAAACCATCAAGCGCTTCG
>JAFTFC010000008.1 GCA_017449725.1 Prevotella sp.
CCTTCTGCGGGATGGGGAAGAGCTCGTGCTTGTTCTGGTTGAAGATACCGAACTCAGCCTTGGCTGCTGCTGTCTCACCGGCGATATATGCTTCCATCGTCTGCTTGGTGATGCCCCAGCGGCAGAGGTCGAACCAGCGGTGAGCCTCCATAGCCAGCTCAACACGGCGCTCGTGGCGGATAGCCTGACGCAGACCGTCCTGAGTGTCGGCAGGAGTAGTTGCAACGCCGTTTACATTATATGTATATCCGGGGAAGTTTGCCAGTCCTGCACGATTACGTACCTTGTTCAGAGCCTCCTTGGCTGCATCCTGGTCGCCAGTCTCACAGCATGCCTCAGCATACATAAGCAGAACGTCTGCGTAGCGGATATCCTTGCGGTTGATAGGTCCGCGGGTAGCGTGGTCGAGCTTGTAGGTCTTGCCACCCTCACCATCGGTATACATAGCATACTTCTTACTCAGGTAAGTGTTGCCAAGATATGTTTCCTGGTTAACGTTGTCCATCTGGTCTGCCGTAGGAGCAAGGATGGTAGCGTCGCGGCGGACATCACCAGCCTCGTACTCGTCGTACAGGTTCTGGGTAGGTTTGTTCCAACCCCAGCCAGTGTCACCATTGGTCAGTTTGCTCGAGCGTGAACGCTGCAGGATAACTGAGAATGTACCGAGCGTAAATCCGTATCCGCCTTCACTGGCACCATAGTCACCCTCGGGGTTCTCTACATACTGCACTTCCCAAACAGACTCCTGTCCGTTCTCGCCAGCCAGTGTGAAGTTGTCGAAGTATGTCGGGCAGAGAGAGTACTCGTTGCTGTCACTAACCTTCTTACCCCAGTCGCGAGCAGCCTGGTAGTGCTCGGCAGCACCGGCAGCATCACCAGCCTGAGCCAGGAAGCCTGCCAGATAAAGGTGAGCCTTGAGAAGCATTGCCTGGGCAGCACCCTTGGTGGCACGTCCCATGTCTTCCTGCGGATACTGGCTCTTGAGCCACAGTACCTTCTCTGCCTCTTCGAGGTCGGTGATGATGAACTTGTAAGTATCTATTTGCGAAGCGCGAGTCTGTCCCCATTTCTCGTTGCTGTCTACAACGAAGTCGATTAGCGGCATACCGCCGAATACACGTACAAGGCGGAAGTAGTACATGGCACGCATAAAGAGGATCTCACCTACGAGGCGCTCTTTGACTGTTGTATTGACAACGTTGGTCTTCTTTGACGGAGTAACGGCGAGGTCGTCATCCACCTCCACGTCGGGGATAACGCTCATGGCGTAGTTACAGCGTCCAACACCCTGCCAGATGCCACGATAGTACTCGAGGAGAATCTCGTTGTTGGGGTTTACCTTGAAGTTGTCTATCTCGTATGCATCGAGACCGTCGGTAACACCCTGACCTCCCTTAAGAGCATCGTCGGAAGCGATGTCGCCGAAGTACCATTCAGAGAAGTAAGCACCGCCACCAAACTCCCACATGTTAGGAGTATAAGTACCATTCACTACCTCAATGGCTGCCTTGCCCGAAGATATATAGTCCTCAGGGTGGCTAACGCCGGGGGTATCGTCTGTCAGCCAGTCTTGGCATGATGTCAGCGACACTGTTGTCATCGAGAGAGCTGCATATATAAAAATCTTACTTGCTTTCATATAATTGTGAATTATGAATTGTGAATTATGAATTAGAACGACAGGTTCATACCCATGAGGAATGTGCGTGCCTGCGGATAGTTACCATTGTCAACACCACCAGCGATTTCGGGGTCGAAACCAGTGTAGTTGGTAATAGTGAAGACGTTGCTCATAGAAGCGTAAACGCGAGCCTTGGTAAGACCAATCTTAGAGATGATGTTCTTCGGGAAGGTGTAACCCAACTGAATATTCTTCAGACGCAGGTAGTTGCCACTCTCCACAAAGCGGTCGCTCACGTAGAAGTTAACTGTGCTCTTCGGGTTGGGGATGCTACCGGTGAGATTCGTTTCTGTCCATACGTCAGCCATGTCGGGGCTGAGCATAGACATAAGACCGGTACCCTCGGTGCGTGTGCGCAGGTTGTTGTAAATCTTGCTGCCCGCGATGCCCTGGAAGAAGAGCGAGAGGTCGATGCCTTTCCAGTCAGCAGAGAGGTTCAGGCCATAAGTAAACTTCGGGAAAGGATTACCGATGTCGGTCTTGTCGCTATCGTCAATCTTGCCGTCGCCGTTGAGGTCAGCATAGATAGCGTCACCGGGCTTGTATGTTCCGGCAGCCTCGTTGGGCAGGCGCTTGCAAGTGCCGTCAGCTTCGAAATCGTCGGCGCTATAGATACCCTGATAATTGTAGCCCCAGAAAGTATAGAGAGGCAGATCTTTGTCGTTTACGCGGATGCCGTCAACCTGCTGGCGCTCACCACCGTTGAGGGCAGTCAGTTTGTTGCTAATAAACGACATGTTGTAGTCTACTGCGTAGTGGAACTCACCGATGCTGTTCTGGTGACCAAGAGTGAACTCGATACCAGTATTGCGAACAGTACCTACGTTAGCCTGTGCGTCGTAGCGGTTACCAATCCAAGCCGGACCCTTCACAGTGAGGAGCATGTCCTTGGTGTTGCGGACGAATGCCTCGATGGTAGCTGAGAACAGACCATTCTTGATAGCAAAGTCAACTCCACCGTTCCATGTCTCTGTGCGCTCCCACTTACCGCCGCGGTTCTTGTAAGTAAGAATAGCAGCACCTGTGAGGTCCTTGTTATTATTGAACGGATAAGAGTAGAAGATAGGACTGCCGTGACCTATAGTCGATACGAAGGCGTCATTACCGATCTGATCATTACCAATAACTCCCCATCCAACGCGAACCTTCAGGAAGTCGAGCCACTTAACATCCTTGAGGAAAGACTCCTCGCTTGCACGCCATGCAAGAGCAACTGAGGGGAAGTAACCCCATGTGTTTTCGGGGAACTTGTTGGTACCGTCGGCACGGAAGTTAATTGTTGCGAGGTAGCGCTCCTTGAATGTATAGTGGAGACGACCGAGGAAAGAAAGACGACGTGAGCGGTCAACACCGTCATTTGCATATCCCTTGTCTTCTGTCGTCTGGTTCAGATACCAGTTATTCTTAATAGGATTAAGGATTTGAGAACCGTAACCACCTATTGAATAGTAGTTGTATTCCTCAGTTGTCTGACCTATCATCACGTTGAGGTGGTGCTCCTTAATAGTGGTGTCGTATGTCAGAATATTCTCCCATGTGAAATTGGTGTAATGAACCATATCCCGAGTGAGGAAGTTCATCGGCTTGTTATCATAGCCGTTAATAGTGTGAGCCGGTGAAAAATTCCGGCTACGTACATTTACCTCGTTGTAGCTGAAGTCAGTGCGGTATGTCAGACCCTTGATGGGGTTGAACTCCAAATAGATATCGCCAATCCATCGGCTTGTTGTCTTCTTGGGATTTGAATTCTCAACAATAGATAAAGGATTATATATATTTGGGAAGTTTGAAGGTGGAGCCAATTTTCCGCTGAGGTCGTATGCATCATAATCTGTACCGAATAGTCCCTTCTTTACCCAAGAAGTAGCACCTTGAGGGTACCTTGCGGGATCCCAAGGCGACATGGCTATAGCCATTGACAGCAGACCAGAGTTGATGCTGTTCTCTGCCGAAGCCTTACCAAAGCTATATACATAAGAGAGGTTTTCACCTATCTTCAGCCAAGGCTTAACCTGGAAAGATGTGTTGGCACGGAGGGTTAGGCGGTTATAGTCAGAACCGATAATTGTACCTTCCTGATTGAACCAGCTGGTAGAGAACGAATAGTTGGAGTGCTCGGTACCACCGTCAAGAGAAACGTGGTAGTTCTGGATAGGAGCGGTGCGGAACACTTCGTCCTGCCAGTCTGTATTTATAGTAGTATAGTCTAATCCGTCAGGGAAAGTTGTTGACATTGGAGTGGCATAATAAGAAGAGCCGCCAATACGATATTTGTCCAACCAATAGTTAAGACCATATTGCTCGTAATCTGCTATCTCTTCCGCTGTGCCGTTGATGTCAATCATCGTCTTGGCAAACTCGTCTCTGCCCATCAGGTCGAGTTTCTTCCAACGCTTCTGCCAGCCATAGTACATGTCGAAGTTAACAGAAGAATGTCCCTTGTCGCCGCGCTTTGTCGTAACAAGGATGACACCGTTAGCACCACGCGAACCGTAGATGGCGGTAGAAGAAGCATCCTTAAGAATCTCGGTAGACTCGATATCACTCGGAGAGACGAAAGAGATGTCGTCGCAGATAACACCGTCTACTACATATATAGGTGCGGAGTTGTTGACAGTACCGATACCACGGATGCGAATTTCAGCACCAGCTCCCGGCTGACCGCTGTTAGCGTTTACCGTTACACCGGCAGCACGTCCCTGGAGTGCCTGGTCCATGCTTGCGGCAGGAGTCTTCTTCAGGTTCTCTGCCTTAACGACTGATACCGAACCGGTGAGGTCGCTCTTCTTCATGGTACCGTAACCGATGAGAACGACTTCGTCGAGCATGTTGGCATCGTCTTCCAACTGTACATTAATAGTCTGAGAACTGTTGAAAGAACGGACAACGTCCTTGCAACCTACAAACGAAATCTGCAGTTTACCGGGCTTGCTGACGTTGAGGGTATAGTTACCGTCGATGTCAGTAATGGTTGCCTGCTGTGTTCCAACAAGGATAACGGTTGCTCCGATGACTGGTTCGCCTTCAGAGTCGGTTACCGTTCCCTGCAACTTGATGCTCTGAGCCATCATTGTCATTGGCAGCAGCATCAAAAGAATAGCAATTAACTTTGTTTTCATGAACTGTTTGTTGTTAGGAATTTTTGGATTTTCTGCCGCAAAGGTATGACTTATATAAACACGAAACAAATATATTACCTCACAAAAACCTCACTTTTTCGTTTTTCGCAAACGATTGCGCTGGCTTAATCAGCGGTGTGGAAAACTCACTTTTTGAGTAAAAAGTGCCTTAAATAGTGCGAAAAACTTGTAAATTATTTGTTAAATTAAATTTATTCTTTACCTTTGCGCCTGAAACATAATTACAATACCTATGAAAAAACTACTGTGCCTGTTCCTCTTAGGCTACGTGATACATGCTAATGCCCAGTTGTCCACTCTGCGCAACTTCAGCAACTATGATTATAATGCCGGAACGCAGAACTGGGATGTCGAACAGGGTTTCAACGACGTTATGTTCTTCGGTAACGACAGGGGACTGTTGGCATTCGACGGTAATAAATGGTTCTTGCAGACAGTGCCCAACTATTCCGTGGTGAGGACGGTGTTCTGCGATCGTGAGAAAGCGCGAGTCTATGTCGGAGCCACCGATGAATTCGGATATTTTAACGGGAATGAGGCAAGAAATGGTATGGAGTACCACTCAATGACTTCGCTTCTGCCTGCAAACAAGAAACAGTTCGGAGAGATATGGGACATCCTCAAGTGGGGAAAACAGCTGGTGTTTCAGAGTAAGAACGACCTCTTCGTACTTCAGGAAAATGGTAAGATGGTGTGCATACACTCGGCGGAGCGCATCAACCATTCTGCTGTGATATCAGGCAGACTCATCGTCGTCACAGGGGCAGGGGTGTTCACGGTCAAAGGCAACAGAATGGTGCGGCTTCCGGGTACTGATGTGCTTATGGGGAAGAGTGTACGCGACATACTTCCGCTTGCGGACAAAATATTATTTGTAACATACTCCGACGGTCCTTTCCTCTACGACGGAGCGGCGACAGTTCCCGCCTTCACCGATCTCACTCCGTTTTTCCTCTCCGGGCAACTGTATTGCGCTTCAACCTACGGCAATAAAATAGCCTTTGGAACAGTACGCAGGGGTGTGGTGATCAAGGACTTGAAGACGGGCTACAATACATACGTCAATATATTCACGGGAATGCAGAACAATACGGCACTCTCGATGGCTTTCGACCGCACTGGAAATTTGTGGCTCGGACTCGATAACGGCATCACTTGCGTAGTGACAGAGATGCCATATACTTCGCTTGTAGACAGCAAGAACAGCTGCGGAACGGGATATGCTTCTCTTGTTAGTGGCGACAAACTGTATCTCGGAACAAATCAGGGTCTGTTCTTTGTTGATTACCCGCTTCAGAGTACCTATATGCCTCCCACTCCACAGAGCGTGGAGGGAATAACCGGACAGGTGTGGTCTCTGAAAAACATCTACGACATAGTTCTATGCGGCAACGACAACGGTGCATACACCATAAACGGTTCACGTGCGACGAGGATATCAGGCGTGGATGGAACGTGGAACTTCATACCGCTTCGGCGGCATCCCGGCTTTGTGCTGGCTTGTGACTATCAGGGATTCTACATACTGAAACGGACTACTGGCGGCTTTGAAGTGCAGAACCGCTTGAGCGGACTCAACGTGGCAAGTACAAGTTTCGTTGAGGCAAAGGATGGTAGTATCTGGATTTCTGACTGGCAACGTGGAGTATATCACGTATGGCTCGACAATGAACTGACCGCCGTGGCACAGCAGGAGTTCTACAACAAGGGTAAGGTCCTGGCGATGAGCGAGCAGAACCAAGTGTGCAGTATCGGCGGAAACGTGTATATATCGGGTGTAGACGGCTTCTACAAATATGAAGAGAAGGCTCAGAAACTGGTATATGACAAGACAATGAGCCACTTGTTCAACCACTACGGCTCGTCGCTGAAGGTCATTGAGACTCCCGGACAGGGCGTGCTGGCACTGGCTGCCGACTATGCGGCACTGGCACGGCACGGAAAAGGTGGTAAACTCACTCTTGACAGCGTGACATACAAGGGAATGGTTAAGCACTTGCAGTTGGGGCTTGGTACAATGGGCATGCTTGACAATAAGCGCATGGTGCTGAATAGCATCAATGGGTTCTTGATTATGAAGCTGAATTACGAGAACGCCCATGAGAACAGCCGTGTTCTGGTGAGCTCGATTCGCAGCAGTGTGCAGCCCGATTCCATACTCTATATGTATACCGACAATCAGGGAATAAACGCTAAGGAGGTTTCACTGCCCCACAGCCTGAACTCCATTCTCATTGATTGTGTGATGCCAGAGTACAGGGACGAGAAGGCGGTGACCTACCAATTCTTCCTTGACGGCTACGACAAAGTGTGGACGCAGGAGCAGTCAGTGTCATCGAAGGAATACACCCGCCTGCCCAAGGGAACATACACCTTCCGTGTGAAAGCCAAGAACCTTATTACGGGAAAAACCGAGGAGGCGGCGCTGAAGATAGTGATAGAACCGGCTTGGTATGAGACGTGGTTCGCGTACCTTATATATATACTGCTGGCAATGGCGCTCATCTGGTGCGGCTACCAGTTTGCAAGGCAGCAGGTAAAGCGCACCCTGCGTCGTCAGAAAGAGCAGCAAGACAAGGAGATGGAGGAGCAGCGTATACGCTTTGAGATGGAGGATGCCAAGAAAGAGAAGGAACTGGCGCAGCTCCGTACTGGACAGCTCGAGGTAGAACTGAAGCGAAAAGTGAGCGAGTTAGCAGACTATAACATCAACCTGACGCGCAAGAATGACATGTTACAGGCTCTTGACGAACAGATGAATGAACTCTCTGAGAGCGTGCGCCGAGAGGATGCCAAAGCGCGCATTACTAAGAAGATAAAGGACATTCGCCACGAAATAAAGATGAACATGGAGGAGGATGGTAACTGGGATAAG
>JAFTFC010000077.1 GCA_017449725.1 Prevotella sp.
AAGGCTGGTTCTGAGGGAGTCTATGAGGCAGACTTCGGTCTGCTTCCGGCAGGCAATAATACTAAGGAGTACACCAACACCTACCTGTGGGATACCTACTATAGTCGTGATGAGTATCAGGACCGCAATACGGATAGTTATCAGCAGAACTATTATCAGAACAGTCATACCTACGACGACTATCCCTATCTGCGCGAGGGTACCCCGTATTTATTGGGCCTTCCTGGAGCAACATATTATGAATTCGACCTTAGCGGACAGTGGACGCCGTCAAACCGCTACCAGAACGTCACGATACCCAACCCGGGCAGACAGGTCGTTACCTTCGCGTCGCCGGTAAATACCAGTATCGGAGTCAGCGACAGTGAGATCGGTGTTGCTCCCAGTGGTATCAGTTTCCGTCCAAGTTATCTCAATACGACCTTCGCTGCCGATGCAGTTGATGCCTTCACACTATCTGCGACAGGAGCCTCGTACGATCAGGTCAGTGCAGAAGTTACGGTGCCTGCTTTCCGCCCATATTTCTATCGTAATGGTTCGGCGGCAGCGCGAGGCTTGCAGCAGATTGTCTTCTCCGATGTCACCAATATCCCGTCCGATCCATATAACGAGGAGAATAGCGGTGAGGCTGCTGATGGAAAACTTATTATAAAGACAGGAAAGAAAATAATCTCAGTGGAGTCGACATATAACCGTCCGATGCCGGTTACCATCCACAGTACAAGTGGCATAACCCTGGCTGCATTCACCATCGAGCCAGGACAGACGGTGGAGACACGTACTGCCACCGCTGGCGTATATATCGTGAACCGCAAGAAAGTAACAGTAAGATAATTACAAAGACATAACAATATGAACCATTTCCGACATATATCACATTACCGCCCTCAGGTACTGTCGCTCCTGCTAATATTCTTAGTATTGGGCGCAAATACTGCCATGGCACAAGAAGGGATAACCACTGTTGACGAGCTTAATGCTATGACAGCAACAGGCAGTTATGTCATTAAGGCAGATATTGATGCATCAACATATAGTGCGGCTATTAGTGATTTTAGTGGGACACTTATGGCAGACGCTAAGGATGACGGCACTTTCTACTCAATCAGTGGGCTCTCGCGACCTCTATTTAATAGCATCAATGGAGGAACTGTGTGCAATGTGATGCTTGACGATGTCAATATCAGTAGTTGGACCGGAAATGCAGGGGCTATCGCAGCGAGTGCTGTTGGTGCTTCCAGAGTATATAACTGTGGTGTCCTGAGCGGTTCTGTGGGCGGTACGGCTTATACGGGCGGCTTGGTGGGTCTTCTTGACGGTACAGCCCGTGTCATCAACTGTTTCAGCTACGCCGACATCACGGGAGGAACAGAAAAAGGCGGTATCGTGGGCTATAACAATGTAGCCTCTACACAAGCTTCTCTTACCACAATGGTGATGAACTGCATGTTTTATGGTGATATAGTCGAAGGCGGTAATATTTATCCTATCTATGGCGGTGTAGAAATCGACAATGTACATGGTGGTCTTCCAAACTATAATTACTATCGTTACGATTCTCCTTATAGTAGAAATGGCAAGGTTAACAAATATAATCGCGCACTTGCAATGCAGGAGAAGTTCATCAACCGCTTTGAACGTTACAGACTGCTGCTGAACAGTAATCGTCGCCAGGCTGCATTCTATGCTACTGGCTCGGTAAGCGATGCTGAGAGTAAGATGGCAAAGTGGGTGTTGGAAGCAGCTGACCGTTCTATAGAACACCCTATGCCATACCCTATCTTGAAAATGCAAGGCAAATACCCGTCTATCATCAACTATGATGCTCAGAATGCACCAGACAGTGCCACAGTAGGACGATGCCATGGTGGAAAACTTGGTAGTAAGACACTGACAGTGCACATTGGAGGTGTTGGCAGTAATGCACCAAGTGGAGCAAGTATCATTCGCCGCGGCGCTATTTTATTGCCTCGTACAGACAAGGATTTCGACCGTTTCAATTATAATTATGACAAGGTGCAACTACCTTACTACAACGATGTTGGTACAGGAAACTATACTGGTAATAGGGTGGTGACTGGTTGGAAGATTACCGGCATGACAGGAGGAAGTGAGGGTACATACACGGAGTCTGACTCGTGGGGAGGTTTCAACTTTGCCGACCGCAACTGCACCAACAAAGATCTTTATGGAACTGGTGGCAGTAACCGGGTATTCTCGCAAGGAGCCTATTTCGACGTGCCTAATGGCGTGACGGGAATTACCATTGAACCCTACTGGGGTACTGCTGCATACGTCTGCGACCAATATTACGATGTGGTGTTTAATAAAGACTATGTTAAACAGGATGTTACTCTTTTCGGCACTCAACACGGTAATAATACGGATATAGACCTCTATGGTGATGGTAATAAGCAAAAGGTCTATACCACTGTTGACAATGCACGTAAAGCTATGAATATCCCCACAAGCGGCAAGACCGTTTATGACTATGCT
>JAFTFC010000078.1 GCA_017449725.1 Prevotella sp.
CCACCCCTCACGGCAAGGCTCGCACCAGTAGCATGCAGGTACCTCCGACCCACCAGCCTATGGCACAGCCCGATCCCACCCGGTTCTACGGATGCGGTTTCCGCGAACTGCCGTCAATCGGTGTACTGGAAGTGTCAGACGACGGTATTAACTATCGTAAAGTCTGCGATCTACGCCCACGCTATCATAGTTATGGTGGCGTCAAGCAACAAACAATCGCCTTTTCCGCAACGACGGGACGCTACTTCCGACTAAGAATAGACAGTCAGGAGAAGGTGGCACTTGAAGAATGCGTTGTCTCTGCCCGTGCATGCATCGATGAGTGGGAAGAGAAAGCATGCCAGTATCCCGAACTGATCCTCAGTCCAGACACAGTCACCTATAGTTCTCGGGAACAGATACCTACGAACGGCATCATTGACATCACCGACAAGTTGTCTGCCGACGGCACATTGACGTGGAACGATGCCCCCAAGGGGCGCTGGCTGTTGATGCGCTTCATGGCTGTCACCACCGGAGGACATACTAAGCACGGTCGTGCTAAGCACTTGGGTCTGGAGTGCGACAAACTATCCGTCGAGGGAGCACGTCTTCACTGGCAAAACTACACCAAGGCAGTCATTGACAGCCTCCGAGCCCATGGTGCCGACATCCAGAACGTATGCATGGATAGCCACGAGGCAGGTCCTCAGAACTGGACCGCCAACATGACGTCCGACTTCCTGCGGTTGCGCGGATATGACATGCGCCCCTATCTGCCCACAATGGCTGCAGGACTGATTGTCAAGGATGACAGACCACAGGCGGGAGATTTCCGCTCGTGCACAATGTTCCTTTACGACCTGCGGCGCACCGTCAGCGACCTGATAACAACAAACTACTATGGAGAGTTCAACCGCCTGTGCCGCGAAGAAGGAGTAACCCTCACAGCCCAAGCCATAGGAGCAGCACTGACCATGACAGGCGACAACATAGAAGTGAAACGCCTGGTGGACAAACCTCAGGGCGAGTTCTGGGGCTATCAGCGCGAGGGAAGTTACGATATTAAGGACTGCTCGAGTGCTGCTCATGTCTACGGCAAGAAGATCGCATCTGCCGAGGCGTTCACGGATATTACATACAAGCACTCGCTTGCCGATATAAAATCGTTGGCAGACCGTGCCTACACCATGGGAGCGAACGAGTTTGTGGTCTGTGCCGTCGCCTATCAGTCAGATCCTACAGGGCGTCGACTCAACACAGCCAACGGACGTCAGTATGTGCTGAACCGCCTGAACACACAGTGGACCCTTAGCCGCTCCTTCTGGGACTATCAGGCACGAACCACATGGATGTTACGACAGGGGGACCCCGTGAGCGACCTTGGTTTTTACTTGGGCGACAACGTACCAAAACGCATCATGGGACATCTGCTGCCCGACATTCCCAAGGGCTACGATTTTGATGCCTTCACCACCGACGTCCTGCTTCATCGGATGAGCGTCGAGAAGGGATGTATCGTACTTCCCGACGGCATTAGTTACAGTATGCTACTGCTCCCCTCCGACGAGGAGTTGACACCCGCCGCACAACAAAAGGTTGACGAACTGCGTAGAGCCGGTGCCCACATCTGGAGCCCTAAGGACGGAGAACCGCTTTCAGATGCCCTTCAAAAGGTAGGCATTACACCCGACGTGGATTTCGCTCCACTCCACCCTGATGCACTCCATTTCTGCCACAGGCGAACCGCCAACGAAGACATTTACTTTTTGGAAAACCACAGTAACGACACGATACGAGGAACTGCAAACTTCAAATCCCAACACCGCTATGCCGAATTGTGGAGCCCCGTGACCGGTCAGCGCTATGCGCTCCCTTCACTCCACCTGGCGCTGGCACCACGTGAGTCGTGCTTCATCGTGTTCAGCGACACGCCCTCCACAGCCCCCATGCTGCCCACCAGCAAGCAGGGCGAACAGGTGATTAACGGCTCTTGGAAGGTGCAGTTCGATGCTGCCGCCGGTGGTCCGCAGCAGCCCGTTACCTTTGATGTGCTTACCGACTGGTCGAAGCATGACGACCCGCAGGTACGCTATTTCTCGGGTACTGCTGTCTATTTCAACACCTGTACGCTGAAGCAGAAAGACACGACAGCTACC
>JAFTFC010000079.1 GCA_017449725.1 Prevotella sp.
CCGAATACTGGCAATGTTCCGTGTGCGGAAAGTGTTTCAGCGATGAAGCCTGCACAAATGAGATTTCAGAAGCCGAGGCATTGATTGGCGTTTTCGGCGCGATTGCGGACGGTCGTTATACCCTCACGAGTCAGACCTATACGCTGACGGATGATGTGAACACCGCTGGCTATATCTATGTGCCCGAAGGCGTGACGGCTACGATAGACCTCAATGGACACACCATTGACCGTGGGTTGACGAGTGCTGATAATAACGGTTCGGTCATCATAGTAAAGGGAACGCTGACAATAAAGGACAGCGGCACAGACGGCAAAGTTCAGGGCGGCTATGATGCAGGTGATGGTTATGGTTATTACACCTCTTGTGTCAAAGTTCTGGAAGGTGCCACATTCAATTTGCAGGGCGGTACGCTCATTGGCAGAGACCAAGATTACGACTATACAGTATCTGTAGTGGAAAACAGCTATTTCACTATGACTGGCGGAAAAATCACTGGCGGCAAGAATGGAGTGGCTGCTTATGGTAATGTTGTACTTTCTGGCGGAGAAATAAGCGGCAACAGTCAGTATGGAGTAGATCTTCATGCTGACAATTTCTCAGTATCCGGCAATCCTGTCATCACAAATAATACCAAGGCTAAGGTTAATATTTTGGGCAGTTGGCTCGTTATAAATGTAGTCGGAGCATTGACCGATGGCGCAAATATCGGAATCACCGCTCCTACACCAACAGACAATACCCCTGTTACTGTCACAAGCGGCTACGGCACATATAACAGTGAGCCGGTCAGCACATACTTCTCTCTTGACAACGACGGGCAAATACAAACAAGCCCATTCGATTATATGACTGTCGTAATGGGCTGGAATGAGGACAGAACGGAAATCGCAGTAGGCACAGCCACGAGAACCGTAACCTTCGACCTGCAAGGTCACGGCTCGAATATTGAAGCGGTAAGCCTGTTAAACGGCTATAAGCTGATCGAACCGACTGAGCCGACGGCAGAGGGCTGGAGCTTTGGCGGTTGGTACACCGATGCGGAATGTACTGATGGTAATGCGTGGGACTTTACGAGCGGCGTTACTTCTGACATGACGCTGTACGCACTGTGGACGCAGGGGCAGACATATCGCGTTACGCTGCCCGAGAATATGGTGATTGTCAGTGCAGACAATGAGGCTGTCGGCGGCAAATATCCGACAGGTACAAATATCCGATTCAAGGTAAAGTCGGCAGACTATGTAGTTGACGGCGACGTGAAGAACGGCGACGATGTGCTGACTGCTGACGACGACGGCATTTATACCGTGACCGTAGGAGAGGCAGACATCACCATAACCGCTACCGTGAAGAAGGCTGTCGAAGCGAACAAAGAGCTTTCGGGCAGCGAGAGTTATACGGCACAGACCGGCGATGTGATGACAGGCTCGACCTCCGGCACGGTGACGATTCCCAGCGGGGCAAGCATCACGCTTTCCGATGTTGCGATTGGCGGCGGCATCGTCTGCAATGGCACAGCCACGATTACTCTCGTGGGAGAAAACAGCGTGAGCGGAGCGACAAATAAGGCTGGTATTCAGATCGGCGGCAGCAGTACTACGCTCACCATCAAGGGCAACGGTTCGCTGACGGCAAACGGCGGTAGCCAGTCCGCAGGTATCGGTCTGAGTCGTGCTTGGGAGGTTGATGCCACGGGTGGCGATATTGTCATCGAGGGCGGAAATATCACGGCAACTGGTGATAACTTTGGTGCTGGTATTGGTACAGGCGTGAGCTATGGTAACGGAACAGACAATACGGCGACGATTGGGAACATCACGATTAAAGGTGGTACAGTAAAGGCAATCGGCGGAACAAATCAATCCTATCCAGGCAGTGGTATCGGAAAAGGCGGAGCCTATTCGAATGGCTATGCGGTTGTCGGTACTATCACCATTTACGATGGCATCGATATGGTTGACGCATCGAGCATCAGCGAGAGCATCGTCTATATGCATGAAACAACCGACGTGACCGCCAGCAAGGCCGACTACTTCACAATCATTGAGAACAGTAACCGCCTCATTATCGTGCAGAAAGTTATTCCCACCATTGCTGATGTTCCAGACCAGATATATACAGGCAGTGCCATCACCCCCAAGCCACTCGTCAAAACAGGCTCGCTCAGCCTCACCAAAGGCACGGACTACGAGTATTCCTACACGAACAACACCAATGTCGGCACAGCTAAAGTGACCGTCACTTTCAAGGGTGATTACACATCGCTGGGCAGTGTGGAGAAGGAGTTTACCATCACCAAGGCCACGCCCACCGTCACCGCTCCGACAGCCATCGCCGACCTCGTCTATACCGGCTCGGCGCATGCACTCGTCACGGGCGGCACAACGGATGTCGGCGACATCCTGAGCTACTGCCTCGAAGAAAACGGCATATACTCTACCGATATCCCAACAGGCACGAATGCTGGCACCTACACCGTCTATTATAAGGTTGATGGTAGCGACAACTGGAATGCAGTTGCAGGAGGCACGGTCGAGGTGCCCATCAGCCCGAAGGCAGTCACGGTGACTGCCGAAGCGAAGTCGAAGGAATACGGTGCAGCCGACCCAGATCTGACGGCTACGGTCGAGGGCCTTGTAGGCGAGGATGCCATCAGCTACACCGTAAGCCGCACTGCGGGCGAGGCTGTGGGCGAATATACCATCACTCCGACGGGCGAGGCCGCTCAGGGCAACTATACAGTGAGCTTCGTTGCTGGTACGCTGGCCATCACGGCAAAGCCCGTCACCGTCAGCGGCATTACGGTTGTCGGGAAAACATACGACGGCACGGCAGACGCCACACTGGATTATAGCGCTGCGACCATATCCGGCCTTGTCAGCGGAGACAATCTGACCGTCACTGCTACAGGCGCATTCACAGACGCAAATGCCGGAGAGGGCAAAGTGGTTACCATCAGCGACATCGCGCTCGGTGGAACGGATGCCGCCAACTATGTGCTGGCTGAGAGCGGTCAGCAGGCATCTGCTACGGCCAGCATCGCAAAGGCTACGCCCGAGGCTGTGGACTTCGTGTTCTCTGCTCCGACCGAACTGTCCTACGATGGCTCAGCAAAGGCGGCCACGTTTACTCTTGTGAACCCTAAGACGGGGGTTGGCAGCATTACCAGCAGTTACTATAAGGACGGCGTTAAGGTAGATGCGCCTGTAGCTGCTGGTACATATGCCGTAAAGATCGACGTGGCTGAAGGTGACAACTTCGCGGCTACTACCACCGCACTGGAAAACGACAGGTGGACATTCACCATCACCGGACTCGACGAGGGGGCACCCATCAACATCGCGCTGACAGAAGAGTACGGCACGTACTGCTCTGCCTACGACCTGGACTTCAGCGGAGCGACTGGTCTGACGGCCTACATCGCCGCCGGCTACAACAAGACGGAGCATACGCTGCTGATGGTGAAGGTGACGAGCGTACCTAAAGGTACGGGACTGCTGCTGAAGAGCACGTCGGCTACAGGAGGCAACTTCACCGCCACGGTACAGCCCTCACCGTATGTCTACTCGAATCTGCTGACGGGTACGACGGCAGGAACAAATGTAACGGCTGATGACTTCATCCTGGGTAAGAAGGGCGATAAGGTTGGCTTCTACCATGCTGAAGCAGGTACAGGTACGCTGGCGCCAGGTAAGGCTTATCTGGATCATACTAAACTGGGTACATCTACATCTGGTGCACGCATGCTGAACCTGGAGTTCTACGACGATGCCACGGCTATTCGTGCCAACATCCGTGAAATAGCAGGCGGTGACCAGTGGTACACGCTCGACGGGCGTAAACTGCAGAGCAAGCCGACGTTGAAGGGACTGTATATATTGAATGGTAAGAAGACAGTAGTAAGATGATGAAACGGAAATCAGTATACGTAACGCCGACAGCAACGGTGGTGGTGATAACCACTGCCCCGTTGCTGACGGGCTCGCCCTTCGAGACGGTAGAAGGTGACACAACAGGCAGCGGCTTCGTGGACGACGAGAATAGCATACCGCCAGTGGATGCCCTTTAAGAGAGCTGCATCCCGTAATTGATTACAACGGATTAAACGGATTGTCTAAGCATTTGATGATGAACTTAGATTAAAATCCGTCTAATCCGTTTTAATGTGGGTCAGGTGGGTCATGGGTCAGTTGGGTCAGGGGACGGTTCTCTGACCCACTTTTTCATTGATGCGCTGGATGATTCCATAACTAACTCCTGAGTGGGTCAGAG
>JAFTFC010000009.1 GCA_017449725.1 Prevotella sp.
AGCAGTTCTGGTACTCCTTGATACAGTTTGAAATCTGCCGCTCTTTCTCGTCAAGGGCAAGACTCAGGTCTGACAGCTTGCAGTCAACGTTTAGGTATATCTTCTCCTCCTCCACGTACTGGGTGATTCTCTGCATAAGAAGACTGTCGGCTACAAGTTTTGCTTCAACTGTCGAGGCAGTTTGACGGTGCTTGCGGATAAACAGTACGACAGCAACGCCGATAATAAGCAGAAGGACGCCGCCGACAAGGTATATTGAGGCTCTGAGTAATAGAGAGTGATGGGAGAGGGTGACTTGGTGTATTCGACCGACAGCACGTAATAGCGCTTATCATTTTTGTCTCCATGACCTACGATATATGCCTTACCGTCAGTGCGGTCGGCTATGACGTAGGAAAAATAGTTGATCTTGCCGAAACGGCTCCGCATCGGTATGGGTGTGGCGGTGGGGAGCAGCGAGAAGTCTTCGCCGACGGACTTTATAATCGCCATCTGCCCGGCGCTGTTGAATGCGGGCAGCAGGTAGGAGTAGATGCCGCGCTGCTCGTCGCCGACGAAACAGTAAGGGCTGTAGTTCTGAATAAGATTGTACAGCGGTCGCCATGAGTTGAAAATTTCTGGCACGAACGACTCACCGCTAAGGCGGTCTACGATTATGGCGTCGAGGGGATTCCCCTTGCCGTCGGAACTGCCGAAGATGATGGCATTGTCCTTGGCTGTGCGCAGGATGTAGGGCTCGGGACGGGACTGCGGGAGGTCTTTTATCTTTGAGAATAGCGGATCGTCGCAGAACTGTTCCAGCAGGTCCTGCTCGTACCAGTTGCCGGCAACGACAACGCAGCCGCTGTCCATCTCGAGAGCTTCGGCAAAACAGCGCTTGCGGTCCAGACAGCCGAAACCGTCGAAGGTACGGGTGGTGGGGTCGTAGCGCTCCACGGAGTAAATATGACCTATTCCAAGACTCTTCTCATGACCGCCTCCAAGCATTATCTGACCCGACTTCAGGGCTACGGCAAAGCCCTGGTCGTGAGGATAGATGGTGTTGAGGGTATGCCACTTGCCGTCAGCAAAGTATTCGGCGGTGGGCGTGGGGACAAACCCCGAGGTATGTCCTCCAAAGACTGTTGGCTCTCCATTCGCAATAAAGGTACGATGACCAGAACGGGGAATGTTGAGCGGTTGCTGTTTTACTACGTCCAACGGCTTTTTGGAACAAACATCCTCACCCATTGCCATAAAAGGGCAAAGGATGAGGAGTATGGTAAGGAAAAGGTTCCTCTGTCGTTTCATGTTTTTTTAGAAGTCAACCTGACATCCGAGACCTATAACTCGGTTGGTGCGGGTGAAACTATCGCCAACTATAGTAGCTCCCGTCTGGGGGTTGGCTTGTGTCACCTTGTCGTAGTCGCCGTAGTTGGTCTGGAAGTATGCGGCTGTGAGGGTGATGTGGTCGGTGGCTTTGTAACTGATGCCGGCACCGACGCTGTAGCTGTTGACCACGAACGACATGTCGTTCATGTAGTCGTCGGTGAGTCCGTAGCGGGTAATCTGACCTCCGCATGAGATGTTAACGCGGGGTGAGATGTCCCACTCTACACCGGCGAGATACTCGTTAGTACCGCGTGAGAGTTTGTCCTGAGCATTGTTGTACCAGTGTGCATTCTTGTCGTAATAGTGGTGGTAGCCCAAGTTGAGGCGCACCTCGGGAATTACATTCCACTGAGCACCGAGGGTGAGAAGTGCCGGAGCATCCTCATCGACGTCGGTTCCGTCCTGATACTTATTGACAGCCTCAATCTCCATAGCCTTGTCGAGAGTAGAGTGGTTCCTCATCTTCATCTCCGTATTGAACTCGTACTTAGCAGCGAAGTTGAAGTTGCCTACCTTGTAGTCGATACCGATAATCGGAGCAAAACCGAAGCCAGTCTGTATGCTCATAAGGTTAACGCCCTGAGAGTATTTCTCTAAGTTGCGGAGTGATGGCAATGCAGCCTCACCCCTTTCGAGCGTTGCCTGCTGCTCGGGCGTTAGCTGTATACCAATCTGTCCTAAGAGCTCAGCCTTGGCCTTTGCTTGGTTTATGTCGGCGATGGAGTTAGAGATGAATTCATCGAATGTAATGTATTCGCCTGCCTGCTTAACCATTATGTTGTTGAGGCGAGCCTTGTATGACGCATCACCGTAGAGCATGCGCAGACCACCGTATATAGACCAGTGGTCGCTAATCTTATAGGCAGCACCAAGTTGGAAACCGAAGTAGTACTGGCGTCCCCGCATGTAGGCATCGACGTCGTAGCCTTCAACACCCAAGCCCTTAAGCTGATGGGCAATCATACCTACGGCACTCTCGAATGACCCCAAGCCGTTGCCGTATTCACACACACCACCGCCGCCAGGCATAGAGAAGTTGAACTGAACGCTCCAATCACCCTTGTTGTACGCAGCCTGAAGAGAAGGGATTGCATAAGCATTGGCAACACCTTCAAACGTCTTTTCAGTTTTTCCGTCATTCTTCTTGCCTAAGGCAAAGAGAGGATTGGTAGAGGTGATAGTACGAGTCTGCCGTGCCATCTGCCAGTTAACGGCGAGATGGAAGCCCTCAGGCATAAATACAACACCT
>JAFTFC010000080.1 GCA_017449725.1 Prevotella sp.
CTTTACTCATCATTCTTTACTCTTAGCAATTCCCACATCACTATTCCTGCTGCCACTGACACATTCATAGAGTGCTTCGTACCGTATTGCGGAATCTCCAGACAACCGTCAGAGGCATCGACCACTTCTTGGTGTACACCCTTTACTTCGTTACCGAGAACGATTGCCACCTTTTCGCACTTCGTCCCTTGTCCCTCGTCCTTCGTACCTAACATCGTGCTTCCCTCACACTGCTCTACTGACAGAACCTTGTAACCGTCGCTACGCAACTGTTCCACGGCTACGATGGCTGTGGGGAAATATTTCCAATCAACGCTGTCTTCGGCTCCCAAGGCAGTCTTGTGGATTTCGGCATGCGGTGGGGTAGCAGTGATTCCGCAGAGATATATCGCTTCGATGCGGAAAGCGTCAGCAGTGCGGAATACCGAACCGACGTTGTACATAGAGCGCACATCGTCGAGTACCACCACCAATGGCATCTTCTCTGCCTCGTGGAATTCCTCCACCGACAGCCGCTTCATCTCTATCGTCCTCAACTTTCTCATTCTTCACCCTTCACTCCATATGCCACCGCATAAGCCTTCATCTGCTTCATCATTGCCAGCAGACCGTTAGAGCGTGTTGGCGACAGGTGCTCGCGCAGTCCGATGCGGTCGATGAAATACAGGTCGGCATCAAGAATTTCCTGTGGCGTGTGACCGCTGAGCACTCTGATAAGCAGTGCCACGATACCCTTTACTATCAGGGCATCGCTCTCAGCACGGAACTGTAGCTGTCCGTCCTGGTAGTCGGCTTGCAGCCACACACGGCTCTGACAGCCGTCTATTAGGTTGCTTTCTGTTTTATACTCGTCTGCCAGCGGTTCCTGCTCGTTGCCTAAGTCGATAAGCAACTGATAACGATCCATCCAGTCATCCAGCCCGCTGAACTCCTCTATCACTTCGTCTTGTACCTCGTTTATCGTCATACTATCTTAAACACTTTGTCATTCTGTCTAACCTTTCCTGCCACGGGAACAGACACGCGCCATCCCTTTTCCGCCCGCTCCACAGGCTTTAGGTCGTAGCGAATTTCCATAGCGTCGAAGTACATCACTCCGGTCGTAGGACCCGTGATGAGCATCTTCTCGCCTACCTCTATCTCGGAGGCTTCTACGGCTATTTCGGCGACGTTGAGCTTCGAGAAGTATCGGATTACCTTTCCCACAAGTACCTTCTTCTCCGTCGCATTTGAACCGTAGCTATTGTTCCATTCTCCAAGGCGTTGACCCAGGTAATAGCCATCCCAGAATCCGCGGTTGAATACCCGGGCAAGCTCCTTGTCCCACTCGTCCTTCCGTTCCTCGGTAAACTCCTTCGTACCATCATATCCCAGCACCCCCGTACCTCCGTCAATATTAATGTCGTGAATTGCCGCAGCTATCGCCTCCTTATAGGTCTTCACCACGGTGTACACATACTCGGGTCCACGGGCCCTGCCCTCAATCTTGAATACTGACACACCGGCGCGTATCATGCGGTCGATGAAACGCACGGTCTTCAGGTCCTTCGGACTCATAAGGTATTTGTTGTCCACCTCTATCTCGTTTCCCGTCTCGGCATCGGTCAGTATATAAGAACGGCGGCAAATCTGTATGCACTCACCCCGGTTCGCAGAGCGTCCCGAGTCAGCCAGACTCATGTAGCACTTGCCGCTCACAGCCATGCAGAGGGCACCGTGACAGAACATCTCTATCTGGATCAGTTCACCACGCGGTCCACGAATCTCCTGTTCCACTATGTGACGGTGAATCTCCTCCACCTGCTCCATACGGAGCTCACGGGCAAGTACCACTACGTCTGCAAACCTCGCATAGAATTTCAGTGCCTCGATGTTCGAGATGTTCAGCTGCGTAGAAAGATGCACCTCCACACCCCGCTCCACACAGTACTGCATCACAGCCACGTCCGACGCTATCACGGCGGTTATTCCTGCCTCCTTAGCAGCGTCGATTATCTGGCGCATCGTAGCTATGTCCTCGTCGTAGATTATGGTGTTTACGGTGAGATAGGTGCGGATTCCTGCCTTTGAGCATTCATCGGCTATCTCCTTCAGGTCGTCGATGGTGAAGTGGTTAGCCGAGTGCGAGCGCATGTTCAGCTGACCTATGCCGAAATACACCGAATCGGCACCTGCTTGCATCGCAGCTGCCAACGATTCTCTTGACCCTACGGGAGCCATCACTTCGTATTTCATATGCTCTTTTTTCGTTTCTCGCTGCAAAAGTACAAAAAAAATGGTTTCCAACATATGTTAGAAACCATTTTTTGCTTTTTGTCCCCGCTTTTTATCTTATGAACAGTAGTTCACGATACTTCGGTAGTGGCCAGAGGGAATCGTCTACGATGAGTTCTAGCTTGTCAATCTCGTAACGGATCTCGTCAAGCTTTGGCTCCACGGTGTCGTGGTAGGCAATGGCTTTCTCGTGCTCGTCCTCAATCTTGTTTGCCAACTTGCGGGCATTGACAAGTTCCTCGACACCCTTTTCAATAGCGTTAGTGCGCTCGGCAATCTCCTCGATGAGCTTAACATTGCGCGAAGAGAGTTTCTCTGCCTTGTCAACTGGGAAGATATCCGCCATGTTCTCCACATTCTTCAAGAGTGCCGACTGATAGCGGGTAGCCACGGGGATGATATGATTCATAGAGAGGTCGCCCAGAACACGTGCCTCAATCTGGATCTTCTTCGTGTACGTCTCCCATTTCACTTCGTTGCGCGCCTCGAGTTCTTTCTTGGTCATTACGCCTAGGCTTTCGAACATCTTGATGCTCTCCTGGTCGAGATAGCGCTCGAATATCTTCGGGCACGACTTCTCAACGTCCAGTCCACGCTTGCCTGCCTCGAGTACCCACTCGTCTGAATAACCGTTGCCATCGAAACGTATAGGCTTGCAGGTCTTGATGTCCTCACGAAGAACGTCTATAATAGCATGGAAAGTAGCTGTATGCCCGGTACCGGCAAGCTTCTTCTCTAACTCTGGAATCTTGGCATCGACACGCTTTTTGAAAGAGACAAGAGCCTCTGCCACAGCACTGTTTAAGGCTATCATGGCAGACGCGCAGTTGGCCTCCGAACCCACAGCACGGAACTCGAAGCGGTTGCCCGTGAAGGCAAAGGGCGAGGTACGATTGCGGTCGGTGTTGTCGATAAACAACTCTGGAATCTCCGGGATGTCCATCTTCATTCCCTGCTTGCCCGCCATTGCCAGCATATCCTCCACGTCCGCCTTTTCGATGTGATCAAGCAGTTCCGATAGCTGTTTGCCAAGGAAAGATGAAATGATGGCAGGTGGTGCCTCGTTAGCACCAAGGCGATGCGCATTCGTAGCGCTCATGATAGAAGCCTTTAGCAGTCCGTTGTGCTTGTAAACACCCATCAGCGTCTCCACAATAAATACGGCAAAGCGCAGGTTGCCTTCAGCGTTCTTGCCCGGAGCATGTAGCAGCACACCATTGTCAGTAGAGAGTGACCAGTTGTTATGCTTTCCCGACCCGTTGATTCCCGCAAACGGTTTCTCGTGGAGCAGCACACGGAAGCCATGCTTGCGTGCTACACGCTTCATTACCGACATCAGCAGCATATTGTGGTCTACTGCAAGGTTGGTCTCTTCAAAGATAGGAGCCAACTCAAACTGGTTAGGAGCCACCTCGTTATGGCGGGTCTTGCATGGAATGCCCAGTTCAAGAGCCACAATCTCGAGTTCTTTCATGAAGGCAGCCACACGCTCAGGTATGCTTCCGAAGTAGTGATCGTCCATCTGCTGGTTCTTGGCAGAGTCGTGACCCATCAGCGTCCTTCCCGTCAACAGCAGGTCAGGACGTGCTGCATAGAGTCCCTCATCAACAAGGAAGTACTCCTGTTCCCAGCCGAGGTTAGATGTAACCTTCTTTACGCCGGGGTCGAAGTAGTGGCAGACATCAGTAGCTGCTACGTTTACGGCATGAAGGGCACGCAACAGTGGCGTCTTGTAGTCCAGAGCCTCTCCGCTGTATGAAATGAATACCGTTGGAATACATAACGTATCGTCAATGATAAAGACAGGGGATGTAGGATCCCACGCCGAATATCCGCGAGCCTCGAAAGTAGAACGGATACCACCACTGGGAAACGACGATGCGTCCGGCTCCTGCTGCACAAGCAGTTTTCCGCTGAACTCCTCAACCATACCGCCCTTACCGTCGTGCTCTATGAAAGAGTCGTGCTTCTCAGCAGTACCTTCAGTAAGCGGCTGGAACCAGTGTGTATAATGGGTCACACCGTTCTCTGTTGCCCATTGTTTCATGCCGGCAGCAACAGCATCGGCAACATCACGGTCGAGCTGGGCTCCGTTGTCTATTACGTCGATCATCTTCTCGTACACATCCTTAGGGAGGTACTTGTACATCTTCTCGCGATTGAAGACCTTTGATGCAAAGTATTCACATGGTCTTGTCTCTGGTGCTTTTACGTCGAGGGGCTTCTTCTTGAAAGCTTCACCAACAACCTGAAATCTTAATGTTTCCATAATTCTTATTTTTTAAACTCTTAAACCATAAAACTCTTAAACACCTAAACTCTTAAACACCTAAACTCTTAATTATTCGTTCCAAAGCTTCCTCGGTACGTTCGTGACTGCCAAAGGCAGTGAAACGGACATATCCCTCGCCCGACGGACCGAACCCTACTCCTGGAGTGCATACAACGTTGGCGCTGTAGAGCAGCTGCTCGAAAAACTGCCAGCTGCCACTATCTGAAGGTGTCTTCATCCAGATGTATGGAGCATTCTCCCCGCCATAGCACTCAAGACCCATTGAGCGGAACACAGAAAGCATCTTCGCAGCGTTTTCCATATAGTACCCTATAGTTTTTCGAATTTGTTCCTTACCCTCTGGAGTGTATATTGCCTCGGCGGCGCGCTGACTTATATAGCTGGTGCCATTGAACTTAGTAGACTGCCTACGGTTCCATAAAAGATTGAGAGCTATACGCTTACCGTCAAGAGTGGCAGCTGTAAGGTCCTTGGGTACTATCGTATAACCGCAGCGAACACCCGTGAAACCCGCAGTCTTGGAATATGAATGGAACTCGATGGCGCATTTCCGTGCACCGCGAATTTCGTATATGCTATGAGGAATACTGTCGTCCTGGATATATGCTTGATAGGCAGCATCATAGAATATCAGTGTGTCATTTTTCAGGGCATAGTTCACCCATTTGCGCAATTCGTCCTTGGTGATTACCGTGCCGGTAGGGTTATTCGGATAACAGAGGTATATCACGTCAATGCGCCTGTTAGGCAGCTGCGGCACGAAGTTGTTCTCTGCCGTGCAGGGCAGGTAGATGACGTTAGACCAACTGCCGTTCTCCAGAACTCCAGCACGTCCTATCATGACGTTAGAATCGATGTATACCGGGTAGATAGGGTCGGTAACACCGATGGAATTGTCCCAACGTATAAGTTCTTGGATATTTCCCGTGTCCGACTTGGCTCCGTCGTTAATGAATATCTCATCGATGTCAAGATGAATGCCTCGCGGCAGGAAATCGTGCTTAAGGATAGCTTCACGCAGGAAGTCGTAACCCTGCTCCGGACCATACCCGTGGAATCCCTCCGCGGTAGACATCTCATCTACAGCTTTGTGCATCGCCTCTGTAACGGCGGGGCAGAGTGGTTGGGTTACATCACCTATACCGAGTGATATGACGTCTGCCTTTGGATGCGTTACCCGGAAGGCATTCACCTTCTTGGCTATGTCGGCGAACAAATAGTTGTTCGGAAGTTTTAAGAAATGTTCGTTTACTAATGCCATGGGGTTATTTTTTTCTATTTACTATTTAATAATTTCATAGTTCTCCATCGAATACGAATTCGGCAGGACCGGTCATGAGTACGTGATTGTCCGATTCACGGATTTCTATCTCTAATATTCCGCCATCCATAACGACTTTCGACTTGGGTCCTGTTCTACCTGTGACAAATGCCGCAACAGCCGTCGCGCAGGCACCAGTGCCACACGCCATAGTGATGCCGCTGCCACGCTCCCATACGCGGGTGCGGATTGTTCCGTCATTCTCAACACGGGCAAACTCTATATTGCAGCGCTGGGGGAAGGCGGGGTGTTTTTCAAGAACTTTCCCTGTTTCGCCTACCTGATCGACATCTTGGGTAAAGATGATAAAGTGGGGATTACCCATTGATACGAAAGTACCATTGTCTGGGCTGAGAGCTGGCACGAACAGGTTCTCGTTTTCCATAATGGGTTCCAGCATATCTACAGTAACACTTTCTACTATATCATCAACAATATGGAGTAACAGCCGCTTTACACCCGACATTGTTATAAGACGGATATCTGTCTTATCGGTAAGACCGCGCTCATACAAGTATTTGCCGATACAACGGCTGGCATTGCCACACATCATCGCCTCTGAACCGTCGGCATTGAAGATGCGCATAGAAAAGTCGGCTTCAGGAGCAGTCGACTTGCCGATGAGCACCAGTCCGTCGGAACCGATACCCTTGTGGCGGTCGCTCCAACGAATGGCTGCCTCGGTAGGGTTCTCTATCGGGTACTCCATCGTATTTACATAGATGTAGTCGTTGCCGCAGCCGTGCATCTTGGTGAATTGTATCGTGCTCATTTTACCCTTTTACTTTTTTACTTTTTCAGAAATTCGTTGACTTCCTTCGCAGTCTCTTTGCCGCTTGCCAAGGCACGCACCACGAGTGATGCTCCATTCTTGGCATCTCCGCAGACAAAAACATTCTTTGGATATTCTGGGTGTTCGGGTTTGAGGAATCCCATCGCCAGCAGTACCAGTTCCGCCTTGATTATTTCGGGCTTGCCCTTCTCAACCATCAGCGGACGACCGCCTTTTGGATTCGGTTTCCAGTCTATTTCCTGCACCTTAATACCCTCCAGTCTACCATCCTTTCCCAAAAACTCCAGGGTATTGATGTTCCAGCGACGCGTACAACCCTCTTCATGCGACGATGTCGTCTTTAACGTTCTGGGGAAGTTCGGCCACGGGTTGTTGGGGTCTACAGGACCATCAACGGGCTTAGGCATTATCTCTATCTGAGTAACACTCTTGCAGCCCTGTCGGTGAGCCGTTCCTATGCAGTCGCTGCCAGTATCGCCACCGCCAATCACCAGCACATCCTTACCCTTGGCGGTGATGCGCTCGTCCTTGGAGAACTCCATCCCTGCGAGCACGCGGTTTTGTTGAGCTAAAAGTTCGAGGGCGAAATGCACGCCCTTCAGTTCGCGCCCTGGAATATTAAGATCGCGGGCGGTTGGGGTGCCGGTGGCGATAACAATGGCATCGTATTGTTCTGCAAGTTGCGACAAAGTCGCAACAGACTCTACAGCTTCTCCGTATCTGAACTCAATTCCTTCCTCTTCCAAGAGTCGCAGTCTTCGATCTATGATGGCCTTGTTAAGCTTAAAGTTCGGTATGCCATAGCGCAGCAGTCCGCCTGCTGCCTCTGCCTTTTCAAAGACGGTAACGCTGTAGCCCATAAGGTTAAGGTCGTTGGCTGCAGCCAGACCGGCAGGACCGGCTCCGATAACAGCCACCTTCTTACCATTGCGCTTAATGTCTATACGAGGAGTGATATACCCCTCACGGAAAGCCGTTTCGGTAATGGCAGCCTCATCTTCGCGATTGGTCGTCGGCTCATGTTCCACAAGATTAAGCACGCAGGCTTTCTCACAGAGAGCCGGACAGATACGTCCTGTAAACTCGGGGAAGGGATTGGTGGCATTAAGCAGTCTGTAAGCCAGTTCCCACTCTCCTTTGTATAAAGCATCGTTCCACTCTGGTGGTTTGTTGCCCAGTGGACATGCCCAGTGGCAGAAGGGTACGCCGCAGTCCATACAGCGACTTGCCTGAAGTTTACGCTCGCGAGTGTTCAGCGTCTGCTCTACCTCGCCAAAGTCATGGATTCTATCGTGAATCGGACGGTATCCCGCCTCCTGGCGGTGTATATCTAGAAATGCTTTAGGATTTCCCATTTTACCTTTTACTTTTTTACCATTTACTTCTTTCAATACTCTCGCTGCATGTCTGCTATCTTCTCACGCAGTTTCTTCATCTGCTCTTCTTGCAGCACGCGCTTGTACTCTATCGGAACAACCTGGATGAAGTCTTCTACATAGCGGTTCCAATCGTCGAGCATTGTGCGGGCAAGTTTTGAACCGGTGTAGAGGTAGTGCTGACGGATGAGCTCATGAAGTTCCTTGCGCGAAACACTGTCCTCAACAAGGTTTATCTCCACCATGTCCATGTTACAGAAATAGTCAAACGTATGGTTCTTATCCCAGACGTATGCCACTCCGCCAGACATTCCGGCAGCGAAGTTGCGCCCCGTCTCTCCGAGAACAACCACCCTACCGCCGGTCATGTATTCACAGCAGTGATCGCCGGCTCCTTCCAAAACGGCAATGGCTCCAGAGTTTCTTACTCCGAACCGCTCACCAACCTTACCATTGATATATAATTCACCCGACGTAGCTCCATAGAGACCGGTGTTCCCGGCAATGATATTGTCTTCGGCAGCGAAGTTCGAACGTGTCGGAGGTAGTATGGCAATACGTCCGCCAGAGAGTCCTTTTGCGAAGTAGTCGTTGGTCTCGCCTTCAAGCTTGAAACTGATACCGTGCTCCAGGAAAGCACCGAACGACTGACCTGCCGAACCCTTGAACTTCACGTTCACAGTGCTGTCGGGAAGTCCAGCCAGTCCGTATTTCTTTGCCACAACTCCTGAGAGCATTGCCCCCACTGCACGGTCGGTATTCTTGATAGCGTAGTCGAGGTTCACCTCCTCCTGACGCTCTATCGCCTTCTCGGCAGCAGTGATCATCTGCTCGTCGAGCACCGTACCCTGCATTCCAAGTGGTACATTGGGCTTATGGATATCTCCGGTATACCGGAGTACGCCCTCTTCCTTATTGACAAGTCGGTTGAAATCCAGCACCGAATCCCTTGTCTCTATAAACTCTGTGTGTCCTACTATGTTATTGAGACTCTTTACGCCTATCTCAGCAAGATATTCACGTACTTCCTGGGCAAGAAAAGTGAAGTAGTTAACCAGATATTCATAGCGCCCCAGGAAGTTCTTGCGCAGTTCGGGGTTTTGAGTCGCCACACCCATAGGACAGGTGTTGAGGTTACACTTACGCATCATCACACATCCCAGCACAATGAGTGCTGCCGTTCCAAAGCCGAACTCCTCAGCACCTAGCATCGCCATTAGTACGATGTCACGACCGGTCTTTATCTGACCGTCTATCTGAAGGCGAACCTGTGAGCGCAGTCCGTTCTTTACCAGTGTCTGCTGAGTCTCACTGAGTCCTATTTCGGGAGAAATACCTGCAAACCTCATGCTTGAAGCAGGACTTGCTCCAGTGCCGCCTTCTGCACCCGAGATGATGATAAGGTCAGCCTTCGCCTTCGCCACACCAGCAGCAATGGTTCCAACCCCGCTCTCAGCAACGAGCTTCACCGAGATGGCTGCCTTCGGGTTCACGTTCTTTAGGTCGAAGATAAGCTGCGCCAAGTCCTCGATAGAATAGATGTCGTGATGGGGTGGGGGCGAGATAAGTGAAATGCCGGGGATGCTGTGGCGCGTCTTGGCAATCACCTCATTCACCTTGAAACCAGGCAGCTGACCGCCTTCACCGGGTTTTGCACCCTGCGCCACCTTAATCTGTATCTCTTCGGCATTGACCAGATATTCTGTTGTAACACCGAAACGACCACTCGCCACCTGCTTGGTCTTTGACGACAGTGAGATGCCGTCGACGGTAGAGTGGAAACGTTCAGAATCCTCACCGCCCTCACCAGTATTGGAGCGAGCTCCCAGTTTGTTCATCGCCAAACAGATAGCCTCGTGCGCTTCTTTGGAGAGGGCTCCGAACGACATCGCTCCAGCAACAAAATGCTTTACAATCTCATCAACGGGCTCTACTTCGTCAATGTTTATCGGACTCTTCTTAAATCCGAGGAAGTCACGTATGAAGATAGGTGCTTCTTTCTCGTCTACCAGACGGGTGAACTCCTTGAACTTTTCGTAGTTGCCGGTTCTGGTAGCCAACTGCAGCGTGGCTATCGTCTCGGGGTTCCATGCATGACGTATTCCGTCCTTGCGCCAATGGAACTGTCCTTGGTTTTTAAGGAACAACGTGTTTGTAGCACCGTCATCTCCAGTCATCGCTGCCTTGTGCATTGCAACCGCATCATGGGCTATCTTCTCCAGTCCAATACCGCCAATGGTGCTCACCCCTGTACCAAAGTACGTTTTCAGCAGCGACTCCGAGAGACCGATGCTCTCGAAAATCTTTGCACCACGGTAAGAGCGGATAGTAGAAATACCCATCTTCGCCATTATCTTGAACAGACCTTTCTTCACTGCTTTGATGTAGTTTGCCTCAGCAGTAGCATAGTCCTCCTGTATCTTATGGCGCTTCACCAGATCGTCCAGAATGGCGAAAGTCATATAGGGACATAAGGCTGACGCTCCGTAGCCCAGCAGCAGGGCGGCATGCATAGTCTCGCGTATTTCTCCTGACTCTACAATCAGTGCCGTCTGCACACGCTTACCGACGCTTATAAGGTAGTGATGAACCGCTGAAACGGCAAGGAGCGACGGGATGGCAACATGCTCAGCATCCACATCTCGGTCGCTGAGGATAATATAGTTGTAACCATCGTCAACAGATTTCTCCGCATCGTGGCACAGATGGTCGAGTGCATTACGAAGACCATCACCACCATTCTTGACATCAAAAAGTATCGGCAACTTTATCGTATTGAACCCCTTATACCTTATATTACAAAGAATGTCCAACTGGGTGTTATTAAGAATCGGGTGCGGAAGACGGACCATTTTGCAGTTCGTTTCGTCAGGATTTAGAATGCCCGTTCCTACGCGCCCGATATATTCCGTAAGACTCATCACCAGCTCCTCGCGAATAGAGTCAATGGCGGGGTTGGTGACCTGCGCGAATTGCTGGCGGAAATAATTGAAGAATGTCTGGGGCTTGTCCGACAGAACCGCCAGCGGAGTGTCGTTACCCATCGCTGCCGTAGGCTCCTGACCGTTGACAGCCATAGGGATGATGGTAGCATCGATATCCTCGGCACCATATCCGAACATCATTTCTTTCTGCAGCAGGTTGCTCACACCGTTCTCCACGTGACGACCGCTCTTCAGCTTTTCCAGCTGAATACGGTTGGTTGACAACCACTGTCTGTAAGGATGCTCATCGGCAAGTTGCCTCTTTATCTCTCCGTCGTAGTATATCTTTCCCTCCTGAGTGTCTATCAGAAGAATCTTTCCCGGTTGCAGTCGACCCTTCTCTGCTATCTCTGTAGGTTCGAAGTCCATTACACCCACCTCTGAAGCCACCACAATAGTGTCGTTCTTCGTGATGGTATAGCGAGCCGGACGCAGACCGTTCCTGTCGAGCATCCCACCGGCAAAGCGCCCGTCGGAGAACAGTAGCGCTGCCGGACCGTCCCAAGGCTCCATCAATATAGAGTGATACTCATAGAATGCCTTGAGGTCTTCTGAAATAGGGTTCTTGTCATTGAAACTCTCAGGAACCAGAATACTCATGGCATGAGGCAGTGAGAGTCCCGACATCACGAAGAACTCCAGCACGTTATCAAGCGATGCAGAGTCTGACATGTCGGGTTGCACGATGGGTGAAATCTGTTTGATGTCACCCAGTGCCTCACTCGACAATACCGACTCACGGGCTTTCATCCATCCGCGGTTTCCACGGATGGTGTTTATCTCACCGTTATGTGCCAACAGGCGGAATGGCTGTGCCAACGACCATGTGGGGAACGTATTGGTAGAGAATCTCGAGTGTACCAGCGCCAACCCGCTGGTGAGATATGGATTCGTCAGGTCAGGGTAATACTGCCTAACCTGCATAGACGAAAGCATTCCCTTATATATGATGTTTGTGTTGCTCAGCGAACAGATATAGAAGTCCTTATTGTCCACACGCTTCTCTATCTTCTTTCGTATAATATATAATGTTCGCGCGAAGGTGTCTACCTTGTCGTCCGACACTCCGGTGATAAACACCTGTTTGATGTCGGGCTCCGTACTCAGTGCCGCCTCACCCAGACAACTAGGATTTGTGGGTACCGTACGCAGGTGCATCAACTGCAGTCCCTCACGCTCTATCTCCTCTATCATAATGGAGAGAATCTCCTGCTGCTGTTTCTCTTCCTTCGGCAGGAACACTAGTCCTGTGCCGTATTTCCCCTTCTCGGGTACAGGGATGCCTTGCAGCAGTATGAACTCGTGAGGAATCTGTATCATGATACCGGCTCCGTCACCGTCCTTTCCTACCTCGGCACCGCGGTGGCGCATGTTCTCCAGCACCCGCAGCGCGTCGTCAACAAGTTCATGACTCTTGTTTCCGTGGATGTTCACTACCATTCCCACACCACAGGCGTCATGTTCGTAGTCTTTCTGATACAACCCTCTCGGCTGACCATTAATTTTACATTTTGTCAATCTTTTCATCTTAAAAGTAACTTTTAGCTCAATTCTGAGTGCAAAGATAAGGCAAATTGTAATATCAACAAAGAATTTGCTTACTTTTTTAATCTTGATTTTGAAAGAAAGTTTCATTTTGAAGGATTTTTGGTTGTTTTAGATTTCAAATAGAAAGAAAAATGCATCAAATTACTTTCAATCTGTAATTTAATTCGATTTTCATAAATCAAATTATCATTTTTGTAAGGTCAAAGTGCCTTACAATTCCTACCTTTGCACCCGGAAACGTTTCAATGTGTGTTTAATTTTAATTAAGGTAATTAAGGTATGAAAAGGATTGAAGCAATCATCCGCAAAACGAAATTTGAGGATGTCAAGGAAGCATTATTACAGTCGGACATCGACTGGTTTGAGTACCACAACGTCCACGGCATCGGACAGAGCCGTGAGGAACGTATATATCGTGGTGTCCAGTATTCTACCGATGTGATAGAGCGTGTGGCACTGACGATTGTATGCCGCGACCAGTTTGTCGATCCCACTGTTAAAGTAATACTTAAGGTTGCCCACACAGGAGAAATCGGTGATGGACGAATCTTTGTAAGCGATATGATTGACACGTGGTCGATACGCACCGGTGAGAACGGCGACACAGTGCTTCGTGATAAAAAGTAAAAAGGTACAAAAGTAAAAAGGAAAAAGATTATGAACGAAATAGGATTATCACTCGATACCGTATGGATGCTGTTGGCAGCCATGCTGGTCTTTTGGATGCAGCCGGGATTTGCACTGTGTGAAGCGGGTTTTACACGCAGCAAGAACACGGCAAACATCCTTATGAAGAACTTTGTCGACTTTATGTTCGGCTCACTGCTGTTCTTCTTCGTGGGTTTCGGTTTTATGTTCGGAAGCGGAGGTGCTGGTTTCGTCGGTGCACCGAACTGGGGTGACCTTAGTTTTTACAGTGGCGACCTTCCCGTTGAGGGTTTCTTGATTTTCGAGACAGTCTTCTGTGCCACCTCTGCAACCATCGTCAGCGGTGCTATGGCTGAACGCACCAAGTTCTCGATGTATTTGATTTATTCCGCAGCAATCTCACTGTTTATCTATCCCATTGAGGGCCACTGGACATGGGGCGGCGGATGGCTGTGCAACGATGCTGCCGACTCGTTTATGATGACAACCTTCGGCGATGTCTTCCACGACTTTGCAGGCTCTGCTATCGTACATAGTGTGGGCGGCGTGCTGGCACTAATTGGTGCTATGGCACTGGGTCCCCGTATCGGCAAATACTCGAAAGACGGCAAGAGCCGTGCTATTCCCGGTCACAACCTGACACTGGCATCTTTGGGTGTGTTCATCCTTTGGATGGGTTGGTTCGGTTTCAACCCGGGCTCTCAGCTGGCTGCCTCGGGTGAGGTGAATCGCACGGCTATCTCTCATGTGTTCCTCACCACCAACTTGGCTGCTGTTGCCGGCGGTGTGGCTACCATGTTCCTCACATGGTATAAGTACGGCAAGCCCTCTCTCTCACTGACCTTGAACGGGGTGTTGGCAGGTCTGGTGGGAATCACTGCTGGATGCGACCTCGTAAGTCCTGTCGGAGCTGTTGTTATCGGACTCGTCTGTGGACTGGCTCTTGTATATGCCATTGAGTTTATCGACCACGTGTTGCACATCGATGACCCCGTCGGTGCTTCCAGCGTTCACGGTGTATGTGGTATTCTTGGTACTCTGATGACCGGTCTGCTGTCAACCTCTAACGGCGCACTCTACGGTCACGGCTGGGGATTCTTCGGAGCACAGACATTTGGTATTCTTACCATCGACCTCTGGGCTGCCGCCTGCGGCTTCCTGCTCTTCTACGGGATAAAGAAACTGCACGGACTGCGTGTTGATGCACGTATCGAAGAGGAGGGTCTCGACATCTACGAACATGGCGAAAGCTGCTATAATTAAAAGTAAAAAGGTAAAAGGGTAAAAAAGAAAAAGGTATGAAAAAGATTGTATTATTCGCAATCGGACTGGTAGCCAGCGCTACCACCATTGCACAGGACAAGATAGAGACGACCATTGGTGCAGACATCGTGAACCAGTACATCTGGCGCGGACAAGACCTTGGCAACGTGTCTCTGCAGCCCACGCTCGGTGTCAGCTACAAAGGGTTCGGTCTTACGGCTTGGGGCTCAGTAGGACTTACGGACTCTAATGATACCAAGGAGTTCGACCTTACCGCCTCTTACACCACCGGAGGTCTCAATATCGGCATTACCGACTACTGGTTCAACGACGGACTCGACCCCGAAAACCGCTATTTCAAGTATGATGCTCACGGCACCAACCACGTATTCGAAGCCACGGTGGGCTACGATTTCGGAGTGCTCTCGGCAGCGTGGTATACCAATTTCGCCGGCAACGATGGTGTTAACAAGGACGGCAAACGAGCCTATAGCAGTTACTTCGAGGTTTCTGCTCCGTTCTCACTCTCCGGAGTGGCATGGACGGCAACGGCGGGCATCGTGCCCTGGGCGACAACATCGTACGCCACCACCGGCTTTGCCGTAACCAACCTCTCGCTTAAGGCAGAGAAGGACATCCAGATTACCGACAAGTTCTCCCTGCCCGTCTTCGGACAGGTAGTCGGCAATCCCTGCTCAGGCAAGGCTTATCTGGTATTCGGATTTACATTACAACCATAAACGATGGAGACAAAATACATATTCATAACAGGAGGAGTGACATCCTCGTTGGGAAAGGGCATTATCTCAGCGTCACTGGGCAAACTGCTACAGGCGCGAGGCTACAAGATAACGATTCAGAAGTTCGACCCGTATATCAATATCGATCCTGGAACACTCAATCCCTACGAGCACGGTGAGTGCTACGTGACGGCTGACGGCATGGAGACCGATCTCGACCTGGGACACTACGAACGGTTCACGGGAATAGAGACAACCCGCGATAATAGTGTTACCACCGGGCGCATATACCTCTCTGTTATCGAACGTGAACGACGCGGTGACTATCTGGGAAAGACAATCCAGGTAGTGCCGCATATCACCGACGAGATAAAGCGTCGCATACAACTCAATGCTACAAAACAGCAATTCGACTTCGTAATCACTGAAATCGGAGGCACCATTGGTGACATCGAGAGCCAGCCCTTCCTCGAAGCAATACGACAGCTGCGATGGGAACTTGGACCTCGGCGGGCGCTCAGCATCCACCTCACCTACGTGCCTTACCTTGCTGCGGCAGGCGAACTGAAAACAAAACCTACGCAGACCAGCGTCAAACAGTTACAGGGACTGGGAATACAGCCCGAGGTATTAGTGCTCCGTACGGAACACAGCCTGGGTGACGAAGTGCGCCAGAAGGTGGCGCACTTCTGTAATGTTGATGTCGAGGCTGTCATCCAAAGCCAGGATATGCCGTCTATCTATGAGGTGCCGGTGAACATGCTGCACCAGGGACTCGATGCTATAGTACTTAGAAAGATGGGGATGGATCCGGGCGAAACTCCCGAACTCGGTCCTTGGCGAAAGTTCCTCGAACTGCGCGAGCAGGCAGCCGAAGTTATTGACATCGCTCTGGTCGGGAAATATGACCTTCAAGATGCCTACAAAAGTATTCTTGAAAGTCTGGCACATGCCGGAACATACAATAACCGCAAGGTGAAGACACACTTTGTAAACAGCGAGTTTCTCACACACGAAAATGTTGCCAACCTTTTGGCAGGCATGGCGGGAGTAGTCATTTGCCCGGGCTTCGGACAGCGTGGTATCGAGGGAAAGATTATTGCTGCTGAATTTACTCGCACCCATGACATCCCCACCTTCGGCATCTGTTTGGGCATGCAGATGATGGTAATCGAGTTTGCCCGTAACGTACTGGGATATAAGGATGCAACGAGTGCGGAGTTTCGTGTGTCCGAGGATAGTTCTTGCGCTGATGGTAATCTCGTACCCCCGTATTCCCGTACCCCCGTACCCCCGTTCGTAATCGACCTTATGGAGGAGCAGAAGAACATCACCCAGATGGGCGGCACTATGCGACTAGGCGCCTACGACTGCGAGCTCAAGGAGGGCAGCCGCACCTACGAGGCATACCGTGTCAGTGTTCCTTGCGATTCAGTCGCAAGGTCTCTCACCATCCGCGAACGCCATCGCCATCGTTACGAGTTCAACAACCAGTATAAGGAGGAATACGAACAGTCGGGCATGCGCTGTGTGGGCATCAATCCCGTTGCCAACCTGGTAGAGATTGTCGAGATACCGACGCTCCGATGGTACATCGGTACCCAGTTTCACCCCGAATATTCGTCAACGGTGCTCCATCCGCACCCGCTGTTCATGAGTTTTGTCAAGGCATGTATTAATAAGTAAATAAGAGAAATAGACTATGTGTGGTATCGTAGCAATATTAAAAGTTAAGGAGCAGACGCCCGAGTTGCGTCAGAAGGCGTTACGAATGAGTCAGAAAACCCGTCACCGCGGACCCGACTGGAGCGGCATCTACTGCGGTGGCAGCGCGATCCTCGCTCATGAGCGACTGAGTATCGTGGATCCCGAGTCGGGCGGACAGCCGCTCTACTCGTCCGACGGTCGTCAGGTGCTTGCCGTAAATGGTGAGATTTACAACCATCAGGACATCCGTCGCCGATACGAGGGACGCTATGATTTCCAGACGGGTTCCGACTGCGAGGTTATCTTGGCTCTCTATCGTGATAAGGGTATCGACTTCCTCGAAGACCTTAACGGCATTTTCGCTTTCGTGCTATACGACGAGGAGCGCGACGAGTTCCTTATTGCCCGTGACCCCATCGGTGTCATTCCTCTTTACATCGGCTACAACGATGACGGCACCGTCTATGTTGCCTCCGAACTTAAGGCTCTCGAGGGACAGTGCGACCGCTACGAGCCGTTCCTCCCCGGACATTATTACTGGAGTAAGGAGCCTGGCATTAAGCGCTATTATCAACGCGACTGGTTCGACTATGATGCCGTGAAAAACAATGAAGCCTCGGTTGAGGCAATACACGATGCTCTCGAGGCTGCCGTCCGCAGACAACTGATGTCCGATGTGCCGTATGGCGTTCTGCTCAGCGGCGGTCTCGACTCGAGCGTCATCTCGGCAATTGCTGAGAAATATGCTGCCATGCGTATCGAGGACAACGGACAGTCCCGAGCCCACTGGCCGCGCCTTCATTCCTTCGCTGTAGGACTTAAGGGTGCGCCCGATTTGGCTAAGGCACGGCTCGTTGCCGACCATATCGGTACCGTTCACCACGAAATCAACTACACCATTCAGGAGGGTCTTGATGCTATCCGCGACGTTATCTATTTTATTGAGACTTACGACGTTACCACCGTCCGTGCTTCTACTCCTATGTATCTCCTTGCCCGTGTTATAAAGTCTATGGGAATCAAGATGGTGCTCTCGGGCGAGGGAGCCGACGAGATATTCGGTGGCTATCTCTATTTCCACAAAGCACCCAATGCACAGGCTTTCCACGAAGAGACCGTACGCAAACTCTCCAAGCTCCACCTCTACGACTGCCTGCGTGCCAACAAGAGTCTATCGGCATGGGGAGTAGAGGGGCGCGTACCCTTTCTCGACAAGGAGTTCCTCGACGTGGCGATGCGTACCAATCCCGAGGCAAAGATGTGCGGTCCTAAGAAGTCTGGCGAGCCAGGCTTCGAAATAGAGAAACGCATCGTCCGTGATGCCTTTGCCGATATGCTGCCAGAGGAGGTGGCATGGCGCCAGAAAGAGCAGTTCTCCGACGGTGTGGGCTATTCTTGGATAGATACCCTCAAAGCCCTTACTGCGGCTGCCGTCACCGACGAGCAGATGGCGCACGCTGCCGAGCGCTTCCCCATTAACCCGCCGCGCAACAAAGAGGAGTATTACTACCGCTCCATCTTCGCCGAGCACTTCCCCAGCGACTCAGCAGCACGCAGCGTACCAAGTGAAGCGAGCGTGGCTTGCTCCACAAGCATCGCACTCGAGTGGGATGAGGCTTTCCGTAACATGAATGAGCCCAGCGGACGTGCCGTTAAGGATATTCATGAATAACGCTCATGTCCTCTACGTGTTTTCCATTGTTTATTGCTAATCTATAAAAATTTAATTTTTAAATTTTCAATATTTAATTTATTTATACTATCTTTGCAGCCGAAATTATTAACTACTTTTAAAAAACAAAGCTTATGAAACTTCGTTTACATCTTTTGGCTGCACTGTTCTGTCTGTCGCTCTCTGCAATGGCTGCAGACTATGACCTTAACGAGCCTTTCGGCTTCTGCACCGTTTCGTCTCGCACCGCTGCCACTGCCTACAACATAACCGGCGGTGGATGCTATACCTACCCTGTTACAGGCGCTAGCGACAGCAAGGTTGCTACCCTCGTATCCAACGGTAAGGATATGAAGTCCGACATCCAGAATACCATCAACGCCAACGACGTTATCGTCTTCGATGGTTCTAACGGCGACTTCCTCGTATCGAGTGTCATCAATCTGCAGAGCATCAAGAACAAGACCTTTATCGGCATCAATAACGCACGCCTCTGCACTACTTGGTATGTAACAGATGAGATACGCAATGCCCTCGATAAAGCGGGCGTTCCCAATATGAGCACCAGCAGCGGTACCGGTGGCACACTGTCCAATGGCGTCAGTGTAAGCGAGCAGGCAGAGTATAAGACCCGCCAGATAATCATCGACCTCACCGGCGACAAGAGTGAGGCATACCGTAACTCGGGTATCTTCTATATGAAGAGTTGTGAAAATATTATTATCCGCAACATCGCGTTCGCCGGACCTGGTTCTATTGACGTCGGTGGCAGCGATCTGCTCTCTTTCTATGGTACGAAGAACTGTTGGGTAGACCATTGTGCTTTTACAGACGGAATGGATGGTAACTTCGACATCACACAGAAGTCGGACTTCAACACCGTTTCGTGGTGTACCTTCAGCTACACCGACCGTTCGTACATGCACCAGAACACTAATCTCGTAGGAAGTAGCGACAGCGAGACCACGGGCTATCTCAATACCACCTTCGCCTACAACATGTGGGGCGCTAAGTGTCGTGCCCGTATGCCTATGGCACGTGTCGGAAAGATCCACATGCTCAACAACTACTTCAACTGCGCTGGCAACGGTTCTGCATGCATCAATCCCCGCAAGAACTCCGAGTTCCTCGTTGAGGGCAACTATTTCGCAAGTGGTATTTCTAAGTACTACAGCCAGTCTGGTGCAATAGCCGTAACCTGGACCTCTACCAACAACAAGAGCGCAGATTCCTTCGGCGATAAGGTTACCGTACCCTACAAGTACACCGAAGCCCCCGTTAAAGATATCCCGACACTAGTAGGCGAGAATGCTGGAGCCACTCTTACTTTCGAGGATAAGCCCGTAGAAGTAGACGGTATCACTCAGTCTATAGTCAACAACCCACAGCCCACGACCTACAACCTCTACGGTCAGCGCGTCAGCCCCGACACCCGCGGCATAGTAATCGTCAATGGTCGCAAAATTTTTCGCAAGTAATAATACAACAATAGTTTTTGACCATAAAAACACGAAAGCCTCAGAGAATCCTCTGAGGCTTTCGTGCGTGGACCAGACAGGGCTTGAACCTGTGACCTCCAGATTATGAGTCTTTCAAAAGTTGACTTTTTATGAGGCTCATTGAGCATCTGAGACAGGTGGCCCAACTATGTCCTATGTTATTTACTCACAGGTTGATACCATGTGATTGTTCATTATTGTTTTCTCTGCGTTCCCTACAAGTTCCCTCCCCTTCTTTTCATGCCGTTTTTGGGGGCTAAACGATAGGTCAAAGTTCCCTACAGGTTCCGCATTTTGTCTCTTTTTGCGAAAAAGTGCATCTGCATGTGCTTCGGCACTACTTCCGGCTTAACTTTGCAAAGGTAATCATTAAAAATGAGACCCATATCCAATTTACAAAAATTAACACGATTTTGATGATACGTTGTGATATTATGGGTAACTTTGTTTAGTCAGAAACCCATTTAAAGCATATATATGACAACAAATGATAAATCGAAGGTGACTTATATACTTTTCGAAGAACGGATAGGTGAATGCTTTATTTCCATGTGTCTGGATAAAAGACATGCGGAAAATGTAAAAAATTACGCCTATCCTCTATGCATTAGATTTCACATCTATGGCTCGCGCTATTATTATAGCTTGGGCGAGAAATGTACCATCGAGGAACTGAAGAAATTATCCAAATCGACGGGTAATCGAGAGAAGCGAATAGGACTAGAATCCACTTTTGAGCGCAGAATTAGGCTTCAAGAGGTCTTTAAGAACATAGTTAATATGGTTGCGTCCATCAGTGATCGTGGAACCCTCACTATAGACCGTATCAAGATCGCTTTGACAGGCCGTTCGGAGTCGGCTTCCTTCCTGTCTGTTTGGGAAGAGATTATTGCCGAAAAGCGTAATAGCGGTAAAGCGGGAACTGCCCAGAATTATGAAGAGGCCATGAGGAACTTCAAGCGCCTTACCGGCTTCACCTATGCTGACGGATTTGCTGTAGACTCTGCTCTTATCAACAAGTGGATTGATGGCATGACGGCCAATCATACAAGTACATCCACTCAGGGCATAAAGCTGAGAGCTTGTAGGGTTGTGGTCAACCGCTGTATCGGAGAGGGCTATATGTTGCCTAAGAACTACATGTTTGGAAAGTGTCGTGACAAGGTTAAGATTCCTGTTGGCTCGTCGCGTAAAAGTTGGTATTTGAATGTTGATCAGATGACAGAGCTTTACCTCCATTGGAAGAATCACGATGTGTTCTTTCCCATCAGTAATTCTCGCAGGAAGGATAATCCTTCATATGCCGTAAAGACGAAAAAAGCAGGGGAACTGGTCTATCAGTCACTGGCCATGTTCCTGATGCAGTACCTCTGCTGTGGCTGTAATCTTATTGACTTAGCCTTGATGCGCTATAATCGGTACTATTTCGACAGCAATGGTAGGGTTTTCCAGTTTATTCGTCAAAAAACCGAGGATGAAACGAAAGATGGCGATGGCATGGAGGTTATTGTGCCAATTACTGAGCCGATGAAGGAGATTCTGGAGAAATACGCGTCAGAGCCAAGCATGGATGAACTGGTGTTTCCGTTCCTGCTTGGAGATGCCATCAACATTGGTGCAGTAGAGATACGGCGTAGGATATGCCAGCAGAACAAGAATATATCAAATCGTATGGAGAAGATGATTGATGCTATTGGTTGGACGGTTAATCCGTCAGGTACCTATGCCAGACATTCCTTCGCTACAAACCTTCATGCAGCTAAGGTTCCAAGGGAATACATATCGGATGCTATGGGACATAGCCTCGGTAATCGTGGTCAGATTACCATGCGCTATATTTCACCTTATACGATTGAGGACAGACTGAACTACAATCGAATACTGCTGAAAGTTGATCAGGCTTCGGATAGTTCTGTTGATGAAAAGCAGTCAATGGCAGTTTTTTCTTCTATCGACCCTAATAAGCAGGCGATTGTTGAGAAATTGCACAGCTTCTCCGAGCAGGATTTGAAAGAGGCATTAATCATGCTAAAGAGAAAAGAACTAGCAAGACTGGAGGCTGAACTATAAGCCCGAAAACTATCAATTTTGGGCTATTTGCTCACTATGACAAACGTATGACAAGTTCATAGAAATGGCCTATTGGAGCCAAAGGCAGAGAATTTTGTTTATTTGGAATTAACATTTATAAACATGACAGAAAAGGATAACGTAATGACGGCCAATAGGGTGGTCAGGGAATGGAAAGCAAAGCACAAAAGCGATTATGATGATTTCAAACGGCAAGTTGCTGACATTGGGAAGGGCGACTTGTCGCTGATGGAGCGGACGATGGGACTGCTCAGCGATTGTATGCCACAGGATGCCCGTGACTTCTACGCGTACATATTTAAATATATAGAGAATCCCGATTCTGTGAAGAATGATCAGCGGGCATTCTCCAGATATGACCAGTTGGCTGCTGAGTGCATCTTCAATGGAACGATGATTAAGATGGACTTCACGACGGGGCAGATTGAGAGTACAAACTCCGTCAGTTCAGGTTGTACTATCATTCGAACGGATGACTTTGAGCAGAGTGTCACGTCGATGCCTCAGTCCATGAAGTGCGTCCTCAATGCCTTGATTAACCAGATGGTTGCCTTTGGAATGGATGCACAGCTGACTGATAAAGACAGGACAGCCCTTCAGAACTTGGGCCTGTTGGTTTCAAAGACCGTATATGTCTATTCATTGCTGTTCGTGCCAGAGTATCTTGATCGGCTCTACCACCGAGTGATTGTTGATGGCGATACCCTCGCCTACTGCATCTACTACTTCGTCACCTTCGACCATGGACTCAGACAGATGGCCGATATGTTCAGCCGACAGATGGCCAGCAACCATAGCACAAGTTTTACAAACGCTATGCTCAGTATGTGCATTCGTGCATTCATCGGCCATAGTCTTTCCAACAAGTCTGACACCAAGGAAGGTTGGATGCAACTTGCCAACGAAACGGACAACGATGACTGTTGGAAGGAAATCATGCTGGCCTTGCGTGACAGTCATACGCATGGTGGTCAGCAGAAGGACAGCCGGACACTTGATGAACTGTTGATAGGCGATGTGGAGAGATTGAAGTCGCTCATCAAAGACTACTTATATGAGAATCCAGGAGCCTCCCGTCTGGCATACCTCCTTTACGCTCTTCGGCAGACAGAACATATTGAGTCCTGCAACTACATCACCTTCCATCGTGCTCTACAGGCAATGGTTGCAAAACCGCTTGGAGGCCCAGATGTTCCACAGAAAAGCTATCACGAACTGATGGCAGATCCTAAATTGTTAGGCTCAAAGGGAAAGAAATGGCAACAGGCCAAAACAATTATTGAGCGATGGAGTGACATCTTGGATGGCTAACGAGTCTTAAATAATGGTCGGTTGAATTAAGGAGTATTTCAACCGACCATTTGCTTGATGAACATTGTCTATCTTTGCACCGCGATTCGGTTCACAGACCATCGCAGACATCAGGATAATAACA
>JAFTFC010000081.1 GCA_017449725.1 Prevotella sp.
AAAACGACAATACTGCTCCCGAACTGACTGCTCCTACAGAGAACGCTAAGACTACTTCTACGCTGACCGTCAACCTCAGTGCCACCGACAGCCACAAGTTCGTTATCTATCACGTTAGCGTGAAGAAGGGCGACGACGTGGTAAGCACTGCGGACTTGCAGTACACTGACGATATATCTGGAACTACAGCTACCTACACGGTAGGTAATTTGCAGCCAAATACAGAATACACTGTTAACGTGACAGCCGAGGACATCTTCGGAAACACAAGTGCTGCTCAGAACGTAGTTATTACGACTAATCCTCTGCCAAAGGCTTGCGACGCCACTTACGACAATGGCTTGGCAATGACCATCTTCACCGACCGTTCAAGCGCATTTACTACAGCAACTGCTATCAGCAATACTCGCTCGGCTGTGACTACTGCACCTATTGTATATAAACGTACTACGGGCGATGACGTACTGCAGTTCAACAACTTCAAGAATGCCGTATTCACCTTCGGTGCCGAACAAGATGTTACTACAATGGGTGCTCTCCACCTTGACGTCTTCCCAACAAAGGATATGAAGATGACCATCTGGACATACGGAGACACCGACACTGCAACAGATCAGGAGTACTTCACTACCCGTACGCTGAAGGCTGACCAGTGGAACCACATAGTAATCTCGCTGGCTGAGTACCTGAACAACGGTTTCAAGATGAACGATGTTCCTAAGATCATGCTATCGGGCGTTGACGGCTATGCCGACGGTACTGCCACGGTGTATGTGGATAATATCTACTACTACACAGAGCCGTTCATGGAGGTGTCGGTTACCAACAAGGTGGCTAAGATTAAGGGTCTGTGGGATCTCGATGCGTTCAAAGCACTCGATACAGAACATAACGGAACCGACGTGAATACCGTTCTGGCATACGACATGAGGGACGTACTGTGGAAAGAAGGTACAATCACCGGTCAGGAGATAGCATTGAAGAACCCGAACACCCTGCTGCTTGTTCACGCAGAGACCGTTGAGGCATTCAACTATAACAACGTTCGTGCATTCGACGACGGCAGCTACAGCTGTATCAACCTGAACTACACTGCCAAGTACGACGCACTGACACAAGATCCGCGAGACAACAGCAAAGCAATGAAGATAAAGGCTGAGTCTGTGAACATGAACCCACAAATCGGTGTAGGCGACTATGGTACGCTTCTCGTTCCGTTCGATGCTCAGATACCAGCAGACACCTATAAGGAGGTTTATGCTATGAGCAGCGATTACGATAAAGAGGGAAAAGTGCTGACTCTCTACTTTGACTACGTGGACGCAGGCGGCAGTCTGGTGAACGGACAGCCCTACTTAGTGAAGAATGTTGCCGACAGTGCAACTCCCGCAGACCACTCTGGATTTGTGTTCAGCAATGGCGGAACCATCGAGGTAGACTTCACCGCACAGGCACCCTACGGAGCAGGGAATGCATTCACCGGAACATACGAGAAAATCACCAACCCCAGTGCGGGCGATGTGTATGTCTTCAAGGCAGGCACTACTCCCGACCTGTATAAGTTGAGCGCCTCGGGTACCATCCCCGCCTTCCGTTGCTACCTCGACCTGAGTGCTATCGGCGACTGGACGGCAGACTCTAAGATACAGATGGTATTCCGCGACGGTGACGACGAGGGTGAGCCCACAGTAGTCCGCATGGCTACCGACGACGAGGTGCGCCAGATTCTCGGCGGAGTCTACACAATGGACGGACGCATGGTTGCCACCGACCGCGGCACGGTATCACTGCCCAAGGGTATGTACATAGTGAATGGTCGTAAAGTTGTTGTTAAATAAAAGAATGGAGGACAAGTAAGATGAAAAAGACATATATCACTCCCAATACGATCATCGTAAATACATACGGAGAACATATAATGGCTATCACCGGCTCAGTACAACTGAGGAGAGGTGACGACAAGGTCGCTGTAGGTAAAATCTTTGATGATGAGATCGAAGAAGCTGGCTCTAAGGGCGGAAGCCTCTGGGACGACAGCGGCAACACAGAAAATTGGTAGATTCTTTAATTGTTAGTAATGTAATTTTCGGGGAGTGCCCGCCTGAGATGGGCGGGTACTCTTTTCTTTTTAGAATGAAGTGAGGTTTTATTGAGGTGAAATATTTCCTCACGAACCTTATATATAGTAATTTTGCAGAAGAAAAAACAAATATATTAACCTATGAAACGACTAACTATTTTATTGGCAGTGTGGCTGACGGCAATGGGTGCCATGGCGCAGACCAACCTGGCGCTTGGTGCCACGACAGCGGCAAGTTCGGCTAACGGCGGCAACACGGCAGCAAAGGCTGTGGACGGCGACGGGGGCACACGCTGGGAATCGGAATCAAGTGACGACCAGTGGTGGTCGGTGGACCTGGGTGCTGCGAAGACGTTTGACATGATCGCCATCCAGTGGGAGGGCGCCTACGCCAAGTCTTTCCGCATCGTTGCCGGCAACGAATCAGACTTCAGCGATGCCGTGACCGTGGTGGAGAAGAACAACGAGACACTCCAGAACCTGAGCCAGACCTACGAGTTCAGTGCCGTGACCGCCCGCTATGTGAAGTTCGTGGGCGTTCAGCGCGCCACCGACTACGGATACAGCTTCTACGAGTTTGCAATATACAAGAAGGAGGCAGCCCATCTGGCATCGATAAACCTGACGGCAGCGGCAGGAGTATGCCGTGTGGGCAAGTCGCTGACGCTAAGCACTGCCACATACGACCAGTATGGTATAGTTATAGAAACCAACACACCTACATATAGTGTCAGTCCGCTGGGCGCCGGAACGTTCGACGGCAACACGTTCACCCCCTCTCAGCAGGGCGAGGTGACCATCACGGCAACCATCGACGGCGTGGTGTCGAACGCCGTGACCGTTGTGTGCCACGAGGGAGCCAACCAGGCAAGTGCCGAGAAGGTGATAGACTATAATGCCGAAGCCACGGCAAGCACCATCGCCAATGCTTTCGACGGCAACGAGGACGGGGGCGAGTGCGTACTGCATGCCAACGAGGGCAATCAGGACTACACTGTCTACATCACCCTCGACCTGGGCAAGCGCTACGACCTGAAGATGGTGAGCCTCTGCTTTGAGGGAGCCTCGTCGGCAGACTACACCATCAAGACTTCCACCGACAATATTGCATGGTACGTGGCGGCAACCGTCCACCATGCCGACGGCATCAACGCCTGGAAAGACCGAATCCTGTCGCTGATGAACAACGAAGATGTGCGCTACGTCATGTTTGAGAGCACACGGGCAGCCACGGGCTATGGCGTTAAGGTGCGCCAGTTTGCCGTTTATGCCACCGCTACCGGCGGAGAGTTGGAAAAGGACCCCGAGATTGACGCACAGACCGGAGCATACCAACTGGCAGGAGTGCTTAACAACACTACCAAGGACTTCTTCGACAGCGACAACTCCACGGCATACGACCTGAGGGCGGTGACTATCCCCGCTGCGATAGAGATTACGGCGCAGAACCCCAACGCCATGTTCATAGTAACCGAGGCACAGAAGACAATGCTCAGTGGTACTAAAAACCTTGTGGTAAAGGACGGGAGCAGCTACACCTCAGAGAATATACAACTGGTTGACGGATACGACGTGAACACACGTCTCACGATAGAGGCGGAAGCCGTAAGCTACGAGCGCAACAACGGCTACAGCGGTTTGCAGACCTTTGTCAGTCCGTTCGCGGCAGACATCCCCACGGGTGCAAAAGTCTACGGTTTCATCGATAAAAACACCGAAGGACTATTCTTCCAGGAAGCGGCACACATCGCTGCCGGAACGCCCTACCTGATAAAGGGCAGCACGGGCATAAGTCTGAGTGCTACGAACACCACCGTTTCGTTCGGCATCAACGAGGAGGCGGGCGATGACGCCACCTTCTGCGCCACCTATACCGCCACGACGGCAGGAGCCATCGGTGGTCATGTGTACGTATTGGACAATAACAATTCGTTCCGTCCTGCTTCATCAACGGCAGCAATCGGTGCTTTCCGCGGCTACATTACGTCGGATGCGGCACTGAGTAAGACGGCAGTGATATTTGACGAAACGGACGGAATTACTGCGACTAAGTCGCAGTACACTCGACACTCTGCTGCGTATAATCTTAACGGGCAACGCGTGGACGAAAGCTATCGAG
>JAFTFC010000082.1 GCA_017449725.1 Prevotella sp.
ACCTTTGTGCGCAACCTGCAGCCCGAGGGTTATGGTGTCGGTGACTTCGACATGTATGTAGATCCTCAGACGGGCAAGGGCTACGTATGGTTCGAGCGTCCCCACTGGGAACTAATATGTGCAGAACTTACCGACGACATGACCGACGTCACCGAAGTGTTCTCCGAGCACTTTATCGGTCTGAAGCCCCCCTTTACCCGTGAGGCACCTGCTCATTTCCAAATTGGTGACAGCCACTATGTTTTCACCAGCGGCACTACGGGTTACACCTCAAATCCTTCCGAGGTGGCAGTCTTCACCGACTACCACGGAGCCTACCACACCCTTGGCGATCCTCATGTGGGTGACAGCACAGCCTCATCGTTCAACTCGCAGATAACGGGAGTCATCCGCATTCCCGGCAAGAAGAACCTGTGGGTAGCACTTGCCGACCGTTGGGAGCCCTTCACTACTGGTACCGACTACTCACGCCGCACCGCTTTGGCAAAGAGCCGGTCGTACAAGAACTACAAGCCGCAGGCACGTAAGGAGAAGGGTACAGATCCGACGGTGATGGATCGCCGTTACGCCCTTGTGGGTGCCACCCATGCCGTTTACCATGCCGGTTACGTCATGCTCCCCATAACTTTTGACTCTAACGGCAAGCCTGTCATTGAGTGGCGCGACGAGTGGCGACTGGAAGACTTTGAATAGAAAACACATCATATTTATGAAGCGACACATAGCATTATCCGTTCTTATAACGATTGTCCTTGGTATCAATGCCGAGGACAACACGTCTTTGTGGCATGGTTTCTCTCATCCGCAGGACACCGCCCGCACCAAGGTATGGTGGTTTTTTGGTGAAGGGGAGACCACCCGAGAAGGCATTACTGCCGACTTGGAGGCATTCAAGCAGCAGGGTGTCGGGGGAGTAGTCTATTACGACCAGGTGCACGGTGATGGCAAAGGGGCTGATGAACTGATGTCGCTAAAATGGTGGCAGGATTTGATTTTCGCTGCCACGGAAGCGAAACGACTCGGACTCGTGTTCGACATAAATATCGGTAACGGATATGTTGCCGGAGGCAAGTGGATTACTCCCGACAAAGCAATGCAGCGACTGGAAGTTACAGAGCGCCTCGTAGAGGGAGGTATAGCAGTACGCACGAAACTACCCTTGACGCGTCGTGCGAACTTCTGGCATAGTGACGTGGCGGTGTTAGCCATTCCATACGACGAAGCCCTGTTAGGTGATTCCAGGTTGCTCAATGCCATACGCACCGCCATACCGTCAAACGTTGCCAAGGGTAGTAGTCAGGTGACATTTGACTTCGGCAAGCCGTTCACAGCCCGCAGTATCACCTACGAATCCACCCCTCACGGCAAGGCTCGCACCAGTAGCATGCAGGTACCTCCGACCCACCAGCCTATGGCACAGCCCGATCCCACGCGTTTCTATGGTTGTGGTTTCCGTGAACTGCCGTCAATAGGTGTATTGGAGGTGTCAGACGACGGTATTAACTATCGTAAAGTCTGCGATTTACGCCCGCGCTATCATAGTTATGGTGGCGTCAAGCAACAAACAATCGCCTTTTCTGCAACGACGGGACGCTACTTCCGACTAAGAATAGACAGTCAGGAGAAGGTGGCACTTGAAGAATGCGTTGTCTCTGCCCGTGCATGCATCGATGAGTGGGAAG
>JAFTFC010000083.1 GCA_017449725.1 Prevotella sp.
ACGAGGTGTGGCAGGGGTGAATTATAAAATTTGAGAAAAAAATATGGAATAATTGTTAGTGGTTCAAGAAATTTCTGTATCTTTGCCCTGTGAATGTTAACCTGTTATGAAAAAAGATGGTTTCTTTCATAAGGTATTCCATCTGTACTACGACGGTTTTCGAAGTATGGAACTGGGAAAGACGCTATGGCTAATCATTGCCATAAAGGTTTTTGTGATATTCTGTGTTCTGAAACTGTTCTTCTTTCCGAACTTCTTGAAACAACACGCTGAGGAGGGAATGGAGGCTGACTATGTGGCGACGCAGATGACCATTGACCATTGACCATTGAACATTATTAAACTCCTTAATTCAAAAGTATAGTACTATGAACAATCTCTTTTTATCTGTTGACCCCGCAACGATTGACTGGTCGAGAGCTCAGTTCGCTCTTACGGCTATCTACCATTGGTTGTTTGTCCCATTGACACTCGGACTGGCTGTCATCATGGGAATTATGGAGACTTGCTACTATAGTACAAAGAAACAATTCTGGAAGGACTGCGCACGCTTTTGGCAGAAGCTCTTCGGAATAAATTTCGCTATGGGTGTGGCTACGGGTATTATCCTTGAGTTTGAGTTCGGCACCAACTGGTCCAACTATTCGTGGTTCGTAGGCGATATCTTCGGCGCTCCTCTTGCTATCGAGGGAATAGTGGCTTTCTTTATGGAGTCTACCTTCGTGGCGGTGATGTATTTCGGTTGGGAGAAAGTGTCTCGGGGATTCCATCTCGCTTCAACATGGCTTACCGGACTTGGTGCAACCATTTCGGCATGGTGGATATTGGTGGCAAACTCGTGGATGCAGTACCCAGTAGGGTGCGAGTTCAATCCTGATACAGTCCGCAACGAGATGGTGTCGTTCATTGATGTGGCATTCTCGCCATTTGCCGTTATGAAGTTCTGTCATACGGTGACGTCGGCTTGGATTATCGGAGCGGTATTCGTGGTTGCTGTCAGTTGCTGGTATCTTATGAGAAACCGCGAGGTGAAACTTGCCAAAGAGAGCATCAAGGTGGGTGCTGCGGTAGGACTGGTGGCTACTTTGCTGGCAATGGCTACAGGTCATATCTCGGGTGAGCAGGTTGCAGAGAAACAGCCGATGAAACTTGCTGCAATGGAGGCTCTTTATAATGGCGGTACCGAGCAGGGGCTTACGGCTGTGGCATGGGTAAATCCGTTCAGTCAGCCCGATTTCCGTAACGAGGAGGAACCGCCGCTTCGTATCGCTATGCCTTATGCCCTGTCGGTGATGGCTACTCGCGATATCCATGGATATGTTCCCGGCATCAACGACATTATCAACGGCTACACCAAACCCGACGGGACGGTTGAACCGTCTTACGCCGAGAAGATAGAACGCGGCAAGATAGCTATTCAGGCGCTTGCCGACTATCGCAATGCCAAGGCTGAGGGAGCCGACGAGTCTGTTGTCGCCTCTCATCTGTCTCTTCTTACTTCGAATATGAAATACTTCGGATATGGTTACATCCGCGATATTGACGAGCTGGTGCCTTATATCCCCATTAACTTCTGGGCGTTTCGTGTGATGGTGGGAATGGGCTGCCTCCTTATGCTGTTCTTCGCCGTTGTGCTGTTCGTGATATATAAGAAGGATATCTCAAGGCTACGATGGCTTCACATTGCTGCTATCGCACTTGTCCCGCTGGCTTATATCGCTTCCGAGAGTGGATGGCTGGTGGCAGAGTTCGGCAGACAGCCGTGGACAATCCAGGACTTACTGCCTGTCAGTGCGTCGGTGTCGGCTGTCAATGCAGGCTCGGTAGCCCTTACGTTCTTCATATTCCTGGTCCTCTTTACGACAATGCTTGCAGTAGAGCTGAATATTATGTTCAAACAGATAAGTAAAGGTCCCGAATACGAGTCGAGAAAATAATTTTTAATCATTAATTTTACATTATCGCGTATGTATCTTTTCCTTCAACAATATTGGTGGTTCCTGATATCGCTTCTTGGAGCCCTGTTGGTGTTCTTGATGTTCGTTCAAGGCGCTAACTCCTTGCTGTTCTCACTCGGCAGAAATGACGAAGAGCGTCGTATGTTAATCAACTCTACAGGTCGTAAATGGGAGATTACGTTCACCACTCTCGTGACCTTTGGTGGCGCGTTCTTCGCATCCTTCCCGCTGTTCTATAGCACCAGTTTTGGCGGGGCATACTGGTTGTGGATGATAATCCTCTTCTCGTTCGTGCTTCAGGCTGTCAGTTATGAGTTTCAGAACAAACTCGGCAACATCCTCGGCACCAGGACTTTCCAATGGTTTCTGATTCTCAATGGAATCGTTGGTCCCCTGCTTCTTGGTGGTGCTGTCGCTACCTTCTTCAACGGTTCAAATTTCGTCATTGAGAAGGCAAGTCTTACGGATCTAGGCGCTCCTATTATAAGTCGCTGGGCTAATGCGTCTCATGGACTTGATGCACTCCTCGACCCGTGGAACCTTGTTTTCGGACTTGCTGTCTTCTTCCTTGCGCGCATTCTCGGCATCCTTTACGTTATGAACAATGTGAACGATGAGAATATCCGCTCTCGTGGAAGTGTGCGCCTCATAGGCGTTACCGTTCCCTTCCTCATTCTCTTCCTTGCTTTCCTTATTAGGACTCTCCTTAAGGACGGCTATGCCTATGACCCTGCTACCGGCGTCATATTCATGGAACCGCTGAAATATCTGCATAACCTTCTGGATATGTGGTATCTTACAGTTGTCCTGCTCGTCGGAGTGGTGCTTCTGCTCTATGCCATTGTGCGCACTGTCGTCAGCAAGACATATATTAAGGGAATATGGCATGCCGGAGTAGGAGTGGTGCTTGTTGTGTTGGTGCTCTTCCTTTGTGCAGGCTGGAATAATACGGCTTACTATCCCTCTAATGCTGACCTCCAGAGTTCTCTTACAATAGCCAATTCGTGCAGTTCCGAGTTCACTCTCCGCACCATGGCTATAGTTAGCCTGCTTATTCCCTTTGTTTTGGCATACATAGCTTATGCATGGTGGTCAATGGACAAGAAGAAAATCGACAAAGAAGAGATGCAGCACGGCGAGCTATACTAATTAATTAAATGTACGCGTACGCACGCGAAGTGTTAGTAAAGAAATGCGAAAAAAATAACTTTTTCGCATTTTTTTTCTTGCGTTCTCTTTGCCAGTTTAGAAAAAAGTTATACCTTTGCATCCGCTTTCGCGCTAAAATCGGCTTTGCCGGTTGCACGGAGGTTAAAAAAAGAAGCGTTGTTTGACAGACTTACATAGACAGAGAAGAAGTAGTACAAGAAGCGAGCGGCTCTGACCCCCTGAGTTAGGGGGCAG
>JAFTFC010000010.1 GCA_017449725.1 Prevotella sp.
ACGAGGAAACCCGTAAGGTGCATCCATTCTACCTCGCCGACCTGTTGAGCTATGCTAACTGGGTGGTTTACCACCTCGTCATGGCACATCAGTACTCTCTCGACTATACCGATGCCGGACTTACCGACAATCAGAAGCTCGCCATCGACAATCATCTCGTGGAGTGGCTCAAGTACCAGTACCCGAGCTATATGACAACAACGACAACAACGGTTGAAGCTACCGACTACACCAAGGCAACAAACACCATTAAGGGTGAGTTCATCACCGGCGGTGCGGACTTCATTCCCGAGGAGGGAACGACGATACGCTCGAAACTCACCTCCGCCGCCAAGACCGCCATTGCCGACAAACTTCGCAAAGGTACGCTGCGCGATGTGGTTGCCGACGAGGTTCCAGACTACAGCGTCAACAACGTCGGTATCGGCAACACCCTGACCGTACCTTGGTACATGCAGCGCCAGTTCACCAAGTACAAGCTTTATCAGCGCGACGTGCTGCGCTCGGAAATTAGCGACCGTATCGTATATGAGGAAGACGGAGTGACGCCGAAGACGTTCATCGACGAGAACGGTGTGGAGCAGATAGCAAAGGAGATTGACTGGATTTCCGTCACAACCGACCCGAGCAAGAGCGGTTACGAAATGGTTGTTTCACAGAATGGTCATGAAATTACCAAACTCAATAGCAGCCACAAAAACCGTATGGTGATTATTGATGTTGTCTACGATGTCGACGATACGAAATTCAGTTTTGCCAACGACGGACGCACCTCCACCGACTGGTATCAACTGATGACAGACGACGAGAACGACGGTTTAGTAAACTTCTCTTACAAGGACGGTGTGGGAGCCAGTCGCGACTGTTCGGTCAACTACACAAACAACTACCTCTGGGCTCCCGAAGGCGACTCATACGGATTTGTTCTCCGCTCACGCTACGCTACGGTCAACGGCACGGGTTGGGACAATGTCGCACTGACAACGGCTAACACGACGTACGATAAGGAGAGCACATATGCGCTCACCCACTCCACGTCATACAATAAGAAGAACATCCACTATTCATCTGTAAATCAGAACCACAATGCTATATATGAGATGTACGTCGGACGTAACGACTACTCTTTCCTGATGCACCCGACGAGCAATTCTATCGACAATGCTGACGAGGCGTACAAGGGATTCTACATGACTCACAACACGTCAACCCACGAAGCAGAACTTCAATACTCGTCATCCACCGATGCCAAGAACTCTAAGGAGAGCAACTGGCGACTGATGGTGACACCAGAACAACTGCTACCTTACTTCGACAATGCAGGATACGTAGGCGGTCTTAAGCCTTCGGTGGCTAAGACTATGAGCAATTCTACTCTATATAACACCCTGCAAAACTATCGCGACAACTACCGCGCTGACCTAGACATCATCGACTTTGCCACTATCGACAGAGCACGCCAACTGGTATATAGCGGTACGTTTGACGGTGAAGGACTGCCGGCTAAGTTCGAGAGCACCAACCTCGTGCCGCTGGAGAAGGGTTACTACCGCCTGAAAGCTGTATCTACTCAGGCACTTACCCACGACGGAACTGCCGTCAACGGTATCATGGGACCACGTTATATAAGCGGTTATCGTCACCTGTCTGAACTTAAAGGATACAATGCCGGAAATACGGCGCTCACTACCGACAGCGTGCGCCACCTGCACTTCGTCGAGACCGATGAGGAGAACACCACTATTAATACGTGGGGAGCCTTGACCACGGCGGTGAATGCTCTCCCGACAGGAACCAAGAAGGGCATCCGTGAGATTATCAACCATCCGGCAATGCGCGGAAACAATGAGATACCAGCAGTGGAGTACGACCCGTCGAGCATCTTCTATGTAGTTCCGACTGGCGACAGTTACGACCGCTACACCATGGAAACCCAAGGAATGAAGGTAAATGCAACCGCTGGGGCGGGTGATGCAGGCATCATCAAACTCGATGACGCAGCAACGTCGTTCCGCTTCAATGACATCGGCGGTGCAAATATCACCATACACACCATGGCCACAGAGAGTGCAGCAAGTGCAGACATCGCCAATAACCTAAAGACCAACTACCTGGCAATAGACCCGAGCCACCGCTACCGCGTCACCGTCAATACCAACAACGAGCTGTCAGAGATTGGCGACGACCTCGACAAATGGACGAAGGACGGTGCTGAGTATGCTATTCATAACACCCAGTGGTTGCTTCAGCCGGTAGGTGCCCAGACCGAATGGCCGTACAACGAAATGCCACTCCGATTAAAGGTCAACCAGGGCGGTGGGGGCGACAACAACTACTACTCTACGCTCTACGTGCCGTTCGACACTCGCCTGTCGAGCACCATCGATGCGGCATTTACAAGCATCAAGAACGACCCCGTACCTACCAGTGTGCAACTCATAGCCCTCAGCCGACTCAACAATATGGGTAACCCGCAGTTCATTCCTGCGGCTTGGCCGGTGGTTATTCGCACTAGCAATCCTAAGTCGGGCATCGGCTGCAAGTACGTCACTCTCGACCTGCCTAATGCTAATCCTACGGTGATTGCCGACAACCAACAGCGTATACGTCTCTATGGACAGTACCTGGAGCGGATGATGAGCAATGACTCTATTGACAATACCATCCAAACACAGACAGGTGAGACTCCATCGTTTACAAATGGACGCCATGTAATGGTTTTCGGTCGTCCGTTTGTTGAGTCTGGAGATAAGAGTTCTATTGCCGGGGCTGCTACCTACTATGAATATAAGGATGCGGCTGTAGGATTCTATACCAACGAGAACTGGATGCGTGGACACGAAGACTGGTCAGACGCAACTGACGTGACAGTAAATCTCTCCACAGCCCACCTCGCTACAGCACGCAGTGCCACATATCAGCAGCGCTCTAATAAATATGTATATAGCAACAAGGTGTTCTACGTCTACGACTACACTCCTGGTGGCGGTTCTAAGCCCTTCTTTACAGTTACCTTCAGCGATGAGGATGAGGAAGAGGAAGACCATCCTATCGATGAGGATACCACGAACCGTTCGGGCGAACCTTGGCCTTGCGATGTCTTCGACCTCATGGGACGACGCGTCGCCACCGACGAGACCCCGTCTACCCTCCTCCGTAACCACCCGAACCTGCCCGCTGGAGTATATATCTTCGGAGGACGTAAAGTAATAGTGAAATAACCTCGTAATAACGTAATAACGAAATGTCAACAAAAAATAAGAAACATCCCACCCGTCCGGTGCACTGCGGCATCTTCGCAGCGA
>JAFTFC010000084.1 GCA_017449725.1 Prevotella sp.
GCATCGGCAGGATTTACGGTGAAATCCACTTCTCCCGCTTCCATTTCCAGACCAATCTGGTCGAAGGCGGTAGTCGTCAGGGCGATGCTCTCTCCAGCCTTTGCCAGTGTGGAGGCAGCTTCGAGTTTAAGAGAAGACAGTACGGGGTTGGTGTGGTTGAACACACGGAACTCCCAGAAGCTGTTGCCCCAGGCCGTACCGCGGTCTACGCAGGTGTACTTGATGTAGCGTGCCGTCTTGGCAGCGTCGAGTTTTAGAGTCTGCAGGTCGGGCATGGCGTTGTTGACACCCTCTGCGATTACCTCACCGCCGGTGAGCCATCCGTCAGCGTCCACTTCGTCGCCTGCCTCAATCTTGTAGGTCTTGGTGTAGGCACCTTCCCACTTAATCTGAATAACGTTGAACTCTTTGGCTTCGCCCATGTCAAGCTGCCATGTCTGAGGATCTTCGAAGGCAGACTCCCAACGGGTGCCTTCATTGTTGTCAATTGCTGCATCGGCATTGCCTGATGTTGCCTTTGCCGTTCCGCCAATGGCGAGGTTCTCCTGCGCCATAGTGGTCAGCGACATCATCGCCGCTGCCACGAAGGTTAGTAAATGTTTCATAAAAATACAATATAAGTAATGGTTTTCAAAATATATGCTAGAGAGACTAGATTATCTAATTATCATCTTCTTGCCGTTGCGGATAACGATGCCCTTGTAGCCATCGCTCACGCGCTGCCCGGCGAGGTTGTACATATCTCGTACCCCCACGCCCTCGCGCCCCCGTACCTCCGACAGGTGGCTGATGCCGCTAACCGGCGCTCCTCCGCGGTAGTAGTAGATGTTGTCGATGAAGAACTCGTTGGCGCCGCCGTTAACAAGGTTCGTCAGCTTCAGCTGGTATGTGCGCTGCATCGACAGTCCTTGTGATGTGAAGTCGCTGATGGGGATGTTTACCTGGTTCCACTGACCGGCTACGAGAGTAATGTTCTTACCCCGTTCCGTCTCGTTGTCCGTGCCCGCCGCGTTCTTGTTGATGGGGAATACGCCCATCTGCAGTTCCTTCGTCACGGGGTAGATGTCCATGTGGAGTCCCTCGTAGCTGCTGAAGTCTGCCTGGTCGTGCTCCGAACCGATGAAGACGAACTTCTTGATGCGCCACATGTTGTTGCCGCCCGTTGCGTAGTCGGACTTCTCTGCCTGTCCGCCCCACCACTCAGCGTAGTCGAAGTTGTGGTTGTCGGTGTAAACATCACTGAAGAGTGAGTATACCTCGGTTTCTGCCTTTGTGGGGTTGGGTGCTGCGGGGATGTTCGGGTCTTCCTCGGGTGTCGTCTCCCACTTATAGTCGTTCTCGTCACTTGCTGTTCCGGGGTGATTGGGGTAGTTGATGTTGAGGTCGTCCTTCTGGTATACGCGTACCCAGTCGATGTACATCTTCTTCTCGCCGTCGGCAAGAGCCGTGATGCGGTCGGCATTGTTGTTGCCTGTTATGCCGGTGAAGGTACCGCCCACCGCCAGGTCGTAGAGGATGTAGAAGTTCTTGTGGAAGTACAGTCCGGTAGACCATTCGCTGTCGATGTCGCTTCCCTTAATACCTATTTCATAATAAGGCTTTGCGTCGGGATATTTGTCAAGGTCTACATACATGCGTATGCTGTTCTCGTCCCAGATGCAGGTGAAGAGGTGGAACTGTCCGTCCTGGATGCTGTAGTCGTAGGTGACGGCATTAGCGTAGTTGGGATACTGTCCCTTCTCGTTGTAGAAGCCCCAGTGGCAGGCGCCGTTGAAGTAGCGGTCCTGAGTGCCGCGGCTGATGCCCGCACCATTACCCATCTCCACGATGTCTATCTCGCCGCAGCGGGGCCAGCTGTTCTTAGTGATGTCGTTGCCCATCATCCAGAATGCGGGCCACAGTCCGTTGGCTGTCTTAGGCATAAGTATGCGGCTCTCCACCTTTCCGTGTTTGAAGTACACCTTGCCCTGACCGTTCAATCTGCCCGATGTAAACTTCTTGCCCTGGTAGTCTTCCTTGCGGGCGGTGAGCACCAGACAGCGTGCGTTGTCCACCGGTGCGTTCTCTATAGAGATGTTCTCGCGGCGATAGTACTGTAGTTCCTGGTTGCCGCCTCCGTTGCCGTTTACCTCGATGTTCCACAGCGTCTCGTCCAGAGCATTGCCGTTGAACTCGTCGCTCCATACCAATTGGTAACCGTCGGTAGCACCAGCGTGTCCGTTGTCGTCAGCCATTGCAGCAGTCGCCGAGGCTGCGAGCATTGCCATGCAGATGATTGTTTTCTTCATGTTATATGTAATTTTTATGTTTTAAGCCAAAGACTATATTTTTCTCTTGCAAAAGTAGTGCGTTTGCCCTAAATACACAATAAAAGGCAATACGCAAAAACCTCACTTTTTGGAATTAGCCTGCATTATTAAAAAAACGAGCACAAAGGGTGTCAGGGTGTACAAGCCCAGTGTTTATCGGCATTTGAGCCATACACCCTTGCACCCTGGGGTGTACGCCCGAAATGCCCTGTACGAAAGGGCTTGTACACCCTTACACCTATGGGCATGAAAACGAAATGTACAATGTAGGGTGAGAGGTTAGAACGCTGGAAACCCCGATAAATAAAGGAGTTACGAGTGGTTGAGGGTCAGACGGCAGGATAAAACGAAATGTGCAAAAGGTTGAATTAGGTTTAATTCTGGTTGAATAATAGGGGCTGCGGGTGTTTAATGGTGTTTAATCTGGACAGGTCGCAGCTTTAATTTGGTTGAATTGCAGGGCTGCTGCATACGTGTGTACGTGCGCGTGTGTGGC
>JAFTFC010000085.1 GCA_017449725.1 Prevotella sp.
CGTACAAGGTGGTGAAGGCCATGATGTCCGAGCTTCAGGATATGAACGAGAACCGTTACCAGTTGATTACGAATCTTAAAACTGCATCGGAGGAATAAGATATGGCAAAAAAGAATCTAAGTAAGCAGAAAAAGATGGATACCCGCGTGAACTTCACGCCGATGGTGGACATGATGATGCTTCTGATCACGTTCTTCATGCTGTGTACGACACTCGCTAAGCCGCAGGCTATGCAGTTGACGATGCCAAGTAACGACCAGAACGTATCAGATCAAGATAAGTCGGTAACGAAAGCCTCTCATACTATCACACTCTATTTAGGTGCGAACGATCAGGTTTGGTACATTGCAGGACTGCCCAACTACGACGATCCTTCTTGCGTAAAGAAGACTTCGTACGGAGCCAAGGGTATCCGCGACGTCCTCATCAATCACACTACAGAGGAAGGTGTAAATCCTATTGCAAAGATCATGGTAGCCAAGAAAGAGCTTGACGCTAAGAAGTCTGCGTATAACAGCACAATGACTGACGAGCAGTATCAGGCAGAACTTTCGAAGCTTAAGAAGGGTGAACTGCCCTGTGGCGAGAAAGTGCCCACAATGACAGTTATTATCCGCCCGTTGGACACCGCTTCTTACGAGAACATGGTATCAGCGCTCGACGAGATGCTTATTTGCAGTATTGACAAGTACGTCATCGATAAAATCAGCCCCGAAGACCAGGCTCTGATCGATAAGGCTGGCGTAAAGTAATCGATGTAAACCATTAAAGAAAGAAAAGAACTATGGCAAAAATAGATCTTATTGATAACAGCTGGGTTGACCTTGTATTCGAGGGCAAGAACCAGGCTTATGGTGCTTATCAACTGCGTAAGAACACAGGACGTCGTAACGTCTACTCTCTGCTGGTGATGTTTGCTATCGGTCTTGCTATCGCTGTTATCGTTGCTGTGAAGGGTGTCGTTGAGAACGCCATGAAGAGCGACGTAGCGATGGAGTCTGACGTTGAGCTGTCTAAGCTTGCCGAGAAGAAGGAAGCTAAGGCTGAGCGCAAGGAAGAGCCGAAGCAGGAGAAAATCGAAGTTGAGAAGGTTAAGAGTTCAATCAAGTTTACCGCTCCTGTCATCAAGAAGGACTCTGAGGTTAAGCCCGAAGAGGAGCTCAAGTCGCAGGAAGACCTCAACAAGGACAAGACCGCCATCGGTGCGTTCGACGTTAAGGGTAACGACGAGGCAGGTGGTACTGTCCTCAAGGCGGTAGAAGAGATTGCTCAGCCCGAACCCAAGCACGAGGAAGAGAACAAAGTCTTCGACGTTGTAGAGCAGATGCCTTCATACCCCGGCGGTATGGGAGCGCTGATGCAGTGGCTCGGTCAGAACATGCAGTATCCCGTTGTGGCTGCTGAGAATGGTATTCAGGGTCGTGTCATCGTACAGTTCGTCGTAGAGAAGGACGGTTCTATCACTGATGTGCGTGTAGCACGTGGTGTAGACCCCTACCTCGACAAGGAAGCAGCACGCGTTGTTAAGATGATGCCTCGCTGGATTCCTGGTAAGCAGAACGGTTCGGCAGTACGTGTTAAGTACACAGTACCTGTTGTGTTCAAACTTCAGTAATCACCAATGAAGAAAATCGCATCCATATTTATTGGATTATCACTCATTTTAGGCTTGTTCCCTTCATGTGGGAACAAGCCTAAAAATACTCAAGCCGAGCAGGACTACAAGCGTGCTGCCCGATACTTCGTTGCCGACGAGAGCTTCTCGCCGATACTCAACGAGGCGCTTGACGTATTCCTTTATAATAGTGTACTCGATACCCTCGAAGCGCTCTATATAAACGAGCAGGACGGTATCAAGAAACTAATGAACCTCGAGACATGGCTTGCCTTCACCTCGCGCGACCTCACCGAGAACGAGCGCCAGAGCCTTATAGAGCGCAAGTACATGCCCCGGACAATACCTATCGCCTACGACGGACTGGCGATAATAGTAAACAACAGCAACCCCGACACCTGCATCACGGTCAAGGACTTTAAGCGCATATTGCGTGGCGAGGTGTCAAGGTGGAACGAGCTCTACCCGAGTTCTAAGATGGGCGACATCGACGTTGTCTTCGACAACCCCTTGTCGAGTACCGTCCGCTGGTGTGTCGACTCGCTGCTCGGCGGCAAGGAGTTCTCTGCCCCAAACATCGGAGCGGTTAAGAACAGCGCCAAGGTTATCGACTACGTGGAGAACCATGCCAATGCCCTCGGCATCATCGGCAGCAATTGGCTCAACGACAGCCGCGACACCACCAACGTAACATTCAAGAAGAACATAACAGTAATGAAGGTGAGCCGCATGGACTCAGCAACGGTCTACAACAGTTGGCAGCCCTATCAGTACTATATATATAATGGTAACTATCCCCTTATCCGCACTATCTATGCCCTTCTGAACGAGCCGCGCAGCGGACTGCCGTCTAACTTCGCTCACTTCTGCCGCCTGCCCAAGGGACAGCTCATCATCCAGAAGAGCGGACTGCTGCCCATACAGTACGGCATGAACGTAAGGGAAATAATTGTTAACGACAAATAAACCTCCTCCCCGGGTTTACGTCATAAGAGAAAACGAAGACAAGTAATTATAGATACGAACAAAACATTATAGGACTTATGAAAGCAATTAAATACCTATTAGCAGCCGTTCTCCTCATTGGAGGCACTGCGCAGATCAAAGCACAGGAAGAAAATCCTGAATTTGCAGCCGTAACAAAGGCTATCGTAGACAACAAGAACAACCTCAAGGCAGCTGAGCCCGTGGTTAAGGACTTCGTAAAGGCTCACAAGAAGGACGCCGCAGCCCTCGCCGTTGTAGGACGCGCCTATCTCGACGCTAAGAACGAGGCAGAGGCAAAGAAGTATGCCGACATGGCTATCAAGGCAAACAAGAAGGCGGGCGACGGATATATCCTGCTCGGCGACATCGAGGCAAGCAAGGACAATGCCGGTGAGGCAGCAACATGGTACCAGACAGCCATGACCATCGACTCGCAGAACCCCATGGGTTACGTTAAGTACGCACGCATCTACCAGAAGGTAGACCCGCAGGGTGCCGTTGAGGCTCTTGAGAAACTGCGCACCATACGTCCCGACTACCCCGTAGACGCTGAGGCAGCAAAGTTCTACTATCGTGCCGGCAAACTGGGCAAGGCACTCGAGTACTACGACAAGTGCGACCGCTCTAAGCTCGACCGCAGCCAACTGGCTGAGTATGCTACCATCGCCTATGCTAACCAGAAGAACCAGAAGTCTCTCGACATTGCTCTCTATGGTAAGCAGAAGGAACCCGGACACGCAGCATTCAACCGTCTGGCATTCTACAACAACCTCGTGCTCCAGAACTACGACGACGCACTGAAGTATGCCGACCTGCTCTTCAACCACTCTGACTCGCTGAAGGCTATCTACAGCGACTACGAGAACTACGGTCATGCTTACGTGGGCAAGAAGGACTACGAGAACGCCATCAAGCAGTTTGAGAAGGCTTACGAGATGGACCAGAATAAGGGCGACGTTCTGAAGCACCTCTCAGATGCTCACATGAACAACAAGAACCACGCCAAGGCTATCGACTACTACAAGCAGTATCTCGCAAAGAGTGGTCAGAAGAAGGTTAGCGACTACGAGGCTATCGCAAATATCTACATCGACCTGAGCGAAGCAGAGACAAGCGCCGACGCCAAGAAGCGCGCACTTCTCAATGCCGACCAGCAGTATGTAGAACTCGCTGCAGCATTCCCCAAGAACAAGGATTATGCCACATACAAGCGTGCAGGTATCCACCACACCATCAACCCCGACGTTAAGCAGGGTGAGGCTAAGCCCTACTACGAGGAGTACGCAGCAAGCGTTGGTGCAAAGGCAGATAAGAACAATGGCGAGAAGGCAACCCTCGCTATTGCATACAACTACCTCGCCGTTTACTACATTCAGAACGACAACGTAGCCAAGGCTAAGGAATATGCTGCAAAGCTCCAAGAGCTGCAGCCCGAGAACGAGACTGCTAAGCAGATCCTCGCACTGTAAAGAGCATTTCCTGATATAAGAGAAACGCCGCCGGAGCACTCTCTCCGGCGGCGTTTTATTTACAATTATGCAAAAAACTGGCAAAAGAAATGTCAAATTGTAGCAAATATTAGAAAAAAAAGAGCGGTTAAGGTGAGGGTTGAAGATTTTTTCGTACTTTTGCACTCTGTATGAGAATAGTAATAAAAGTAGGATCGAACGTACTGACGCGCCCTGACGGGAAACTGGACGTGACACGAATGTCATCGCTGGTAGACCAGATAGCATGGCTCCGCAAAGAGGGACACGAAGTGATACTGGTGTCGTCGGGTGCCATGGCATCAGGACGTGGAGAGTTTAAGGTGCAAGGTGCAAGGTACAAGGTTCAAGACCTCGACTCTGTGGAACAGCGCCAGTTGTTCTCGGCGGTGGGTCAGGTGAAGCTTATCGGCCTGTACTACGACCTGTTCCGGGAGTTCGGAATGCGCATCGGTCAGGTGTTGACGATGAAGGAGAACTTCGAACCCGGAGAGCAGTTCAACAACCAGCGTGCCTGCATGACGGTGATGCTGGAGAACGGTGTGTTGCTGATAGTCAACGAGAACGACACGGTAAGCGTAACTGAGCTGATGTTCACCGACAACGACGAGCTCAGCGGTCTCATCGCCATGATGATGAAGGCTGACATGCTGGTGCTACTGTCTAACATCGACGGCATCTTCGACCGCCATCCCGACGACCCCGAGGCACAGCTAATACGCCGTGTGGAGCGCGGACACGACCTGTCGGAATACATCCAGCCCGAGAAGAGCGCCTTCGGACGTGGCGGAATGCACTCTAAATACACCACGGCCAAGAAAGTGCAGGAGGCGGGCATACGCGTGATTATTGCCAACGGGGAGACCGAGGACATCCTGAAAAGAATTATCGAGGCACGAGGTGCAATGTTGGAGGACATCAAATTTACGGAATTTGTGGTATGAAAGAGATATTCGAAAGAGTAAAGAACGCGCGGGTGAACATACCCGACGACGAGCGCAACGAGATACTCAGGGCGGTGGCTGACGCCATCGTGGAGCGCAGCGACGAACTGCTGGCAGAAAATGCCAAGGACTTGGCACTGATGGACCGAGAGAACCCGCTGTACGACCGCTTGCAGCTGACACGCGAACGACTGGAAGGCATCGCCTCTGACATGCGCCACGTGGCAGAACTGCCCTCACCACTTGGAATTATCACCAAGGCGCACACTCTGGACAACGGACTTCGTCTGTGCCGTGTGAGCGTACCATTCGGAGTAATCGGAGTGGTCTACGAAGCGCGTCCCAACGTTACCTTCGACGTCTTCTCGCTTTGTTTCAAGAGCGGTAACAACTGCATACTGAAGGGCGGCAAGGATGCGGACAACTCCAACCGTGCGGCAGTGGGGCTGATAAAGGATGTTTTGTCGAAGGTACGGGGAAACGGCGGTGCGGCGGTACGAGACGTAGTCGAACTGCTGCCAGCTACGCACGAGGCGACGGCAGAGATGCTTAATGCCGTGGGATACATCGACGTGTGCATACCCCGCGGCGGCAGACGCCTTATCGACTTCGTTCGCGACAATGCCCGCGTGCCGGTAATCGAGACCGGAGCGGGAGTGGTGCATGCCTACTTCGACAAGGACGGCGACCTGGAGATGGGCAAGAAGATTGTCAATAACGCCAAGACGCGCCGCGTCAGTGTGTGCAACGCACTCGACACCCTGCTCGTACACAAGGACCGCGTTGGTGACCTCGACGCCCTACTCGCCCCGATGCAGGGACGAGTGGAGTTCTTTATGAACGACGAGAGCCGCTACGACACCGAGTTCATGGACTACAAGATGAACGTAGTAATTGTGGACAGCATCGACGATGCCATAGCACACATCCGTAAGCACGGCAGCGGACACAGCGAGGCGATAATAACCCAGAACGAGGAGGCAGCGCGCCGATTCCAACGCGAAGTGGATGCCGCCTGCGTATACTGGAACGCCCCCACATCGTTCACCGACGGAGCACAGTTCGGACTGGGTGCCGAAATAGGTATCTCTACCCAGAAACTGGGTCCACGCGGACCCATGGCACTCGAGGAGATGACCACCTACAAGTGGCTCATCGAGGGCGAAGGACAAATAAGGAAGTAACGATATAACGAAATAACGAAATAACGGTATAACGAAGAAATAAAAACAATGAGGACATTCTTTAACGTAGAAGACCTGGGCGACCTCCGTGCAGCACTCGCCGAGGCACAGGAAGTAAAAAGAGACCGTTTTGCATTCCAGCATCTTGGCAAGAACAAGACGCTGCTGATGATATTCTTCAACAACTCGCTGCGCACACGCCTCTCTACTCAGAAGGCAGCTATGAACCTTGGTATGAACGTTATCGTGCTCGACGTGAATGCCGGAGCGTGGAAACTTGAGACAGAGCGCGGAGTGATAATGGACGGAGATAAGTCGGAGCACCTCTTGGAAGCGATACCAGTTATGGGCTCCTATTGCGACATTATCGGCATCCGCTCGTTTGCAGGACTCACCGACCGAGAGTTCGACTACGCCGAAACCATCGTCAACCAGTTCGTGCAGTACAGCGGGCGTCCCGTCTTCGCTATGGAGACAGCCACAGTGCATCCCCTGCAGGCTTTCGCTGATCTAATAACAATCGAGGAATATCGGGGGTACGGGGGTACAGAGGTACGAGGGTACGAAAATAGTGCTAAGAAGTGTCGAGTGGCTTGCGGTTCTGCCGCAAGAAGACCGAAGGTTGTCCTCACCTGGGCTCCCCACTGCCGCGCCCTGCCGCAGGCAGTGCCCAACTCGTTCGCACAGTGGATGAACGCTGCCGACGTGGACTTCGTGGTGACCCATCCCGAGGGCTACGAACTGGATCCGCGCTTCGTAGGCGGGGCCCGTGTGGAGTACGACCAGCGCAAAGCATTCGAAGGAGCAGACTTCATCTACGCCAAGAACTGGTCGAACCCGGGAGTGCTGAACCCCGCTGACTATGGTAAGATAACCTCGAAGGACATGTCGTGGACCGTGGACAGCGAACACATGTCGTGGACCAACAATGGAAAGTTCATGCATTGTCTTCCGGTGCGCCGCGGACTCATCGTTACCGACGACGTCATTGAGAGCAAGAACTCGCTCGTCATTCCCGAGGCTGCCAACCGGGAGATTTCTGCCGAGGTGGTAATCAAGAGAATGCTGGAAGCAATTCATAATGCATAATTCATAATGCATAATTCATAATGCATAATTCATAATTATAATGATTTCATTTGAATCTGACTATAACAACGGAGCCCACCCGAAGGTGCTTCAGCGATTGGTAGAAACCAATGGCAAGCAGAGCCTTTGCTATGGTGACGACGAGTGGAGCCAACTGGCGAAGGAGAAGATAAAGGCGGCATGCGGAACGCCCGACGCCCAGGTGTTCTTCCTCACCGGCGGCACTCAGACAAACGCCACCGTCATAGACTCCATACTCCATACCTACGAGGGCGTTATCGCCGTGGACACAGGACATATCAACGTCCACGAGGCGGGAGCGATAGAGTTTACTGAACACAAGATAATGACGCTGCGCGACCACCTCGGCAAGATGGACCCAGCAGAACTGGACAAGTATCTGGATGACTTTATGCACGACGGCAACAACGCCCATGCGGTATATCCGGGACTGGTATACATAACATTTCCAACAGAGTACGGCACTCTCTACTCCGCCAAGGAACTGGATGCCATCTGGCAGGTGTGCCAGAAGTACGGCATAACACTGTATGTCGACGGAGCCCGACTGGGCTACGGACTGACGGCGACGGGCAACGACATCACCCTACCCTATCTGGCTAAGCACTGCGACGTGTTCTACATCGGCGGCACCAAGATAGGGGCATTGTGCGGCGAGGCAGTGGTGTTCACTCACAACAACGCCCATCCTCATTTCTTCAGCATTCAGAAGCAGCACGGAGCGGTGGTTGCCAAAGGACGCCTGAACGGACTGCAGTTCGATGCTCTCTTCACCGACAACCTGTACTTCGACATCTCGCGCCACGCCAACGACATGGCGGAGAAGTTGTGCGACATATTCGAGAAGAAGGGTTACCCGTTCTTTATCGACTCGCCAACCAACCAGCAGTTCGTCATTATGACCAATACGAAGGTGGCAGAACTGCGCAAGAACGTCGTCTTCACCGTTTGGGGCAAGGCTGATGCCTCGCACACTATCTGTCGTTTCACCACCAGTTGGTCTACGACAGCCGAAGAACTGGAAGCACTGGAAAGATTACTGTAGGTTTGGTACTAAGGTCACCTCACCGTCATAGGTATTTACGGCGAGATGGATGCGAGCAGCATCCGTCTCGTTTATTTTTATGCTGAGGAAACCCTCGGAGCGGTAGAATTCGGGGATGCCGTTCTGTTTATGTGTGATGCGGAGGTAGAGGTCCTTGGTGCCGTCGGCGTTCTTCTCCTCCTTCTCGCGCCAGATACCAATCGCCTGGAGCAGGTCTTTGTCGTCAGCGACACCGGTCTTTACGGCAAACCCGATATTAAGGTATTTCCCGTTTTTACTAACCCACGCACTATTAAGGATTACTGGGTCGAAGAGCAGGGTGTCGGGACGGAGCGTCACGAGCGGTTTCACGACCGGTATCTCTGCCATGGCAAGCACCTGTGTGGTGCCCTGCTCTACCCTGTCGTGGTACACCAAAGCCCGATACGACGTGTTTGCCTTCTCCGCCCATTTAGCCGAATAGGCTGGTGAGAAGTGCATTTCGTCTCCGTCGTCGGATGTGAAGCTTACCACCGACTCTGCCTCAGCCGTCGTCACCTCACCGAACTCCGCCTTAAGGTAAGAGTATTCCCCGTCGCCCGACTCGTAGGTCTCATTAGTGCAAGACGAGAAGAAGAGAAGGGCAAAAACGACAATAAGCAATGGCAAGCGCCCAGTATTTGTAATCATAATTTTTCTCCGTTTCACTTTGAAAGACCTATGGTTTTCAACTCTCAATTCTCAATTTATTCGCCGCCGGGTTGGCATACATCGTAAGCATTCGCTCACGTAGGAAAGCCTCGTCGCGATTATGCAGATGCACCTTGCGTATCTGGTGCTCGATGTATTCATCGAACTTCGCCTTGTCCTTCTCGGTGTAGTGAGATGAATACTCAGTAGTGCCGCGGAGTTCGTCGAGTGCCACGTAGTTTCCGGGATAGAGCCGGTAGCCGGCGTGTATCTCACGGTCCATTCGCTGTGCCAGCTCAGCATAGAACTCCTTCTTGGGCAGGTCTTTAAGCTCGTCTACCCACTCGTTTACGGGTGTTCCGCAGTGGTAGTGCACACGTCCTTTATATCCAAAGATACCCGTGCGCATGTTGTCGAGGTCGTCCTGACGGCTCTTCTTGAAAGCCGGGTTGTCGCGCTTCTGCTGGAACTCCTGCGCCTTGAGGTAGTCGCAGGGATCGTACTCGTAACTTATGGTCAGTGGCACAATATTCAACTCCCGTAAACTCTCCAGAGAATCGATTCTCCCCTCCCTTGGGGAGGGGTCGGGGGTGGGCTTCGCCATCGCCAGCATCTTAAGCACCGACTCCTGAGTGCGGTCGTCGGAGTCCTTGGCACGTCCTTCGCGCTGCGCTATCCATATATTCTCCTTCTTCTCGGTTACGGCATGATGGATATAGCGGCTCATCAGCTGGCTCGAAGCAAGCATCTCCTTTGGCGACAGTCCGCGGCGCACGGTGAACGCCTTGTTCATACGCACCAATCGGCGTATCCACGGATAAATTAAGAGGTTATCGCCGATACCTATCTCCACCGTTGTGGGATAGCCAGCATTTATTAGAAGCAGGTCGAGGAAAGCGGAGTCGAGGACTATGTCGCGGTGGTTAGAGACGAACGTAAACCGCTCGTCGCCATGACCGCTCATCGCCTTATCGTCGAATGTCGTCCCGTCGGTATGTTTCCATATTACGTACTTCACCACCGGCTTCATGAACCGCATCTGGAAGTCGAGCGGTGTCTTCACACCACGGAAAGCCAGGCGCAACAGTCCGTTGCGCATTTTCTTAGGCAGCCACGGTGCAAATCCTTTCAGCACCAGTCCAAACTGTCTGTCATTCAGCAGTTCCTCGAACGCCTGCTGCATCTCGCCTTCTTCGTAAGGGCGAATCTCGTCAAATTGAGAATTGAGAATGGAGAATTGAGAATTATGATTA
>JAFTFC010000086.1 GCA_017449725.1 Prevotella sp.
GGTTTTGCAGGTTATACTTTTACCCCAGACCTTGTTCTCTCTTCTCAAACAGCTACGACAAATCTTCCTGTTTCCGGTAATATCGTTCTTGAAGGAAGCGAGGGCGTTGTTGCTGGTAGTAATGTTGCAGTGGGATTATATCCGAAAAGTGAATTTGATGCCAACAATAAAGATAATAATAAAGCAACAGGTTATAGTATAACTAATGGAAATGTTGTAACTATTGCGCATAGTGATTTGGAATATAATACACAATACGTTTTAGAGGTATGGGAAAACTCCTTTAATACAAGTGCAACCCCGACAAGAGCAAATGCTACCCAAACGTTTACTTATACTACAGAAGCAGCTCCTTCGGAGCTTATAGCTGTTGGACCAAGAACGGTCTTGGGCTTTGATAAATTTGCTAATGATACATATACATCATTGAAATTGAGTTCGGATAATAAACTTGAAATCGTTGGGTCAACTACTGCTAACAGAGGTGTTGTGATAAGTGATAATAGTGTTACATTAGCTGGAAACTCTTTTACTAAGAAGGCATATTTGCAAGGTGGAGGAAGTAGTTCTCAAGGTTGTTATATCCACTTTAAAGTATCAGGTAATTGTAAGATTACCGTATACAACAATTCTGAAACTCTTGCCCGAACTTTAAAGCTTGACAAGGGTGCGATAGGTACAAGTTATAATGTTCTAAGTGAATCAAATAATGCCTTGACATACAATTATAATGGTGGTGCCACGGATTTTTATGTCTACAGTGCAGGTTCAGGCATAGAAGTCTATGGTATAGTCATCGAACATGACCTTTCAAGGTCGGAGAGCACAACTTATAGCGGTGCCCATACATGGAATTTCCATGAAGGCGACTGGGGAAGTACCGCCACACAGTTGGAGCAATATACCGACTGGTCTAATGGGGGGAGCGGCTATTTCTATCACCAGACATTCCCGTCAGATTACGACGGCTTGTCAACCATTGGTTTTGACAATATAGATGTTATCAAGGGTTTACGCTTTAACAAGGGCAGGTATCTTTCGCTCGACTATTCGTCGGAGTGGAAACACATGTATATTGACAATCAGCAGATTGTCATTCCTGGGCTTGTGAATGGTCAGAAGGTGAAGTTGACGGCTTACACCAATAGTGGCGGATGTAATGTGACGGCTACAAATGCGACGGGCACAGCCGCCCTAACCACAACCCAAGGTTCTGTTTATGAATTCACAGCTACTGGCGGTGACGTAACCTTAAACTTCCCCAATCCAGCATGGATATGGAAGATTGAGGTGACGGAAGTACAGGCTACATGGGAGTATACTGAAGGTGGGAAGATTACGGCAGACGAGGGGATTGTTATTTCCGGGTGAGCTCGAGAATTTTATACAGAGGGATCCCTAACATTTAATGATTAAGGCTCGATAAAAGCTGGGACGGAAATAACTAATGTCCCTGGGATTAAATTAGTAATTGGGTTTGAAAATTCGACTTATTCATGGGCTGTACGAACTGTGAATGGTGATAAGGCAGTAACAGCAACAGCAACAGGATCTGTTACTCCTGCAACGACAGGTAGAACATCAGCTAATAACTGGGTTCCTACAGACGGTTATGTTCTGCAATTTATTCCGAGTGTTAATGGTTTCTTGTCATTGAGGGGGCATTTTTATGGTGGAACAGGCGGCTCTTACGGTGCTTTAGTCAAGACAGATGGA
>JAFTFC010000011.1 GCA_017449725.1 Prevotella sp.
ACTTTCATTGATTCTGCTACCATCTGAGAAATCTCTATCTCAACACACTTGGTGTTCGGTGCAATATATGTCTGTTTCATTGTCTTTTCGTTTTTTCGTTTAATAATCAGTAATTACTTAGCAAGTATTACTTAATAAGGACTTTCTTGCCATTGACAATGTTCAAGCCCTTCTGCATCTTGCTAAGACGAACACCCTGCATATTATAGATGGCATCACCGTTTTTCGCTGTGCGTACCTCCCGGATTCCGTCAGTCTCTTCGCCGAAGTTGAATCCCAGGAAGTTATCGCGTGCGCCAGGAGCATCTGTGAGATCAAGATAAGCTTTGTGAGCTGCCAATTCTCCATCTCCAGATGCTAAGTAAAAGCCAACTGTAGAAGCGTCGCTGCCGTCCCAAGAGAACACATAGGTGTTTTCTGTTGCAGTAATATTCTGAGCAGTATTACCTGTACCAACGAGGTAGTTCGTGCCGATAGTTGAAGCTGTGGCATCCCACGCAACAGCATTGAACTTAATTACATCACCTGAGATACCCTTAACGAGAATACCTGTGTTTGAGGGGAATACTGTGTCTGCACTCTTCTCTACCAGTGTAACCGAGTTAGTATTGTTAGCACCAACTGTATAAATCTTCTCTGCACCGCTTACCGTGTACTTCTCACCGTTAGACCAAGTAGAATAAAGGACATCGCTGATTGTGGCGGTGCGATAAGGCTTGCTCGTCCAATTCATGTTTGCATAATTAAATGTGATATCGTATTTAGCTGGAACGCTGTTGAGGTTGATAATTGTCCATATACATGGTATGGCAGATGATTCGTGCGTTTCAAAACCGTTAATATCAAAATTGCCAGAAATCGGAGATATCACTTTACTTGCAGAAACAATCTTACCATCAACAATGTTTGATGTAGGTGTAATGCAATATCTGTAAAAATTTCCAGCAGAATTATCAAATGTAGTCTTGAATTTAAAGTCTCCGTCAGAAGTCATAGCTTGGCTAGATACAGAAATGCCATCACCTAACCATTGTTCAGAATCAGTCCAATATGCAATACTATATGACGTTTCATACTTTTCAATGGTTTTTCTTGGCAGGCTAGTATAATAATAATTATCACCAGGGGTAAGGTTTAACGTACTACCATATGATTTGTCATTATTAGTATCTGCATCGCCATCATTGAAAGTATAAAATTGAATGCTGAATGATGATTGGTATGACTCGAACGTTAGCCAATCCACTCCACCTGCAGTTGTCGTGGAAGTAATATCATCTCTTAATCCGTCATTGTCCCAAATATACCATTTTAGCGATTCGCCCTCTTTTCCGCCCTCTACACGAAAATGAACTCTTGCAGGAGTGGCGAGAGCTTCATCGCGGAGAACTGCCTGATACTTCGATGGGTAATAGTAGTAATATTGATCTGACGATGTTAAGTCAGGATTGATAACACCGGTCTTTTTGTAATCACCTGAACTAATCTCAAAGTAAGCATACAAATTTTTATTAGTGAGATTTAAATAAGAGTACCATGTCTCTGCCTCGATAGTCTCTTCTGTCATTGCATTTCCAGGTTCTGAGCCATTAACTTCCGTCCAACCAGTCTTTTCTTTGGCGTAAAAATGAATGGCATCAGCGCCTTCCATATTCTTTACATATACTTTATGAGCGCCAGTTGTTGTGCATGGGCAGTTGTCATAATTCAAACCAGTTACAATGAAATAATTGTCTGCAGAGCTTGGAGTTAGATCGCCGGTCTGATTCCATTTAGAGGTCCATGAAGGCTCTTGGTTCTTGTCATATCTAACAAGATTCAGAGTAGTATATCCATCTGGAAGGTCTGCCTTGTAGTAATTGCCACTTATATTAGTGAACTTAATAAATGATGAGTTGCTGTGATTCCAAACAGCAAAAGCTTCATTACCTTCTCCATTAAGAAATCCAGAGGCATCCATATAAATAGTCAATCCATCCGCACTCACCGTCCCGACTATAGCCATGAGCCCTATGAGCAAAGTAAAAAATCGTTTCATAAGCATATTACTTTTTCTCTGCGCTGCCAGTCCCCAACAAGCGTTATTGATAGATAGTTGTTAGTAATCTACACGAAAGAAGCGTGAGACTGATGTGTTCCTCGTCTTGCAGTGGAATATCTCGGATTTCACGAACAAGAACGAAGCACAACGCTTCCGTTTTTTATAATAAGTTTATGCCGGCGAGCCGGCAATGACACCGCACATAAAATGTGCTAAACCGGGGGCAGAGGTACTGACTAATTAGGATATGAGCAAAGAATTTTTTAAGTTTTTGTCATTTTCGCACGAAAAGTTTGCGCAATGGTTGCATAAAACAACATGGTACTCTCGCGCGCACGCGAGCGCACGGGAAATGTTTGTTTTTGTTGCCACTTTTGTCACTGTTGCCACAAAGCCCCTGTTTATCGGCATTTCGCGAGTGGCAAAATAGGTGGCAAAGTGGCAAAATACTCCCAATTCGGGTTCTGGGTTACGAGAGGTGGGGCTTTCGAATTGCGGAAGAGTGTCCTTCGTAATTCGAAAGAGTATCCTTCGTAATTCGAAAGAGTCACTTTCCCGTAACGAAAGAGACTCTTTCACGCCACGACAGTTTCTTGAAAGTGGGCTCCGGGGTATTAGAGCTTCAACTCTTAAAACGCTGATTTTAAGACAAAAACCGAGAAAACCCTTCTGCATTCTGGTTGGAGGCTGCCGCCTCTGATGCCGCGTCGCAATCCTTCGTCCGGTGAGCAAGCTCACCGCCAAAGGCTTACGACTCGTCATCACCCCCGCTGGGGGCAACAACCAGAATGCAGAAGAAAAACAAAGAAAACAATTATCAACTGCGGGCAATATTTATTTGCGCATTTACGTTCTTAAAATAAAAAAGTGAACGTATGAAGGTTAATGGCAATTCTGGATTGGCTCCGGAACTCTTAGCTCGGCTGAAGGCTCACGTTTACGATATACTTGGCTGCTGCCAGGAGGTTCATCGTGAGCTGGGACCCTGGCTTAACGAGTATGTCTACCAGGAGGCGCTGAAAATTGCGTTCGAAGAGAAGCAGATATCATTCGAAAAGGAGCATTACTTCCAAGTGTCGTTCCATGGTATGCCTCTGTCTCACAAGCACTTCATGGACTTTCTCTGCAAGGGTAACGTCGTGGTAGAATGCAAGGCAATAGCGACGATAGGCATCGAACAGCGCCAACAGCTTTGGAACTACATGCGGCTGAGCAACTCACCTATCGGCATTCTGTATAACTTCGCACCCGTAAAGGACCAGTGCGAAAGATACTATTACGACCCCAATACCAAGACCATCTCTGCCTTTTAAAGACTTACAGCACAAGTGATTTTGTGTTCTTGATACGGAATCGAGGCAGTCGAAGATTGTTTTCTTTGTTTTTCTTCTCTATAGTTTTGCCTCCGTCAAGGTGGCGTCATGCCGTCGTCAAGCAGCGGGGGTAAGCTAAAGCTTACACCAAGATACTTGCCGGCGGCAGGACATGGGCGCAGTGGCGCCAAAACTATAGAGAAGGGTTTTCGATGTTTTTGTTAGAAATTAGCGTTAAAAAGTTGTTAAAGTGGGGAGAGAAATGTCACTTTGCCACCTATTTTGCCACTCGCTAATATTTTGATTTCAAGGATTTTAACCCTAAAGTGGCAAAAGTGGCAACAAAAAATGAAATTCACTGTACGCGCGTGCGCGCGAGAGAGAGGGACGAAAAAAGTTGGGGTTTTGTTTTGAGTATTACACTTTTTTTTACTACTTTTGCATCAACAATCAATCTAACTGCTAACGCTATGCCTGAAAACAACATCCTGCACGAGATACCGCCACTGATGGACAAGGACTTTATGTATGTGGCTGACCGGCGAAAGGCTGAGTTCACTTATCCCATCCATTGTCATGAGATATTCGAGCTTAATTTCGTGGAGAATGCCAAGGGCGTGAGGCGAGTGGTGGGTGACTGCGCCGAGACTATCGGCGACTACGACCTGGTGCTGATAACGTCGCCCCATCTGGAACACGTGTGGGAGCAGGGGGAGTGTACGAACAAGGACATCCACGAGATTACTGTGCAGTTCTTCTTTGACTATAGCTACCCGACGAGCATCTTCCATCGTGCGCCTTTCGACACTATGCGCCAGATGTTCCAGGATGCGCAGCGCGGGCTGGCTTTCCCGATGAGCGCTATTATGAGGGTGTATCCTCAATTGCAGAATCTGTCGAAGGTGAAGGAGAGTTTCTATGCGATGATCAGCCTCTTCGAGATACTCTACGAACTGTCGAAGTGCAGCGGAGCGCGTCCGTTGGCAACGAGCTCGTTTGCCAAGGTGAACGTCAGGAGCGACAGCCGCCGCATAACGAAGGTGAAGGACTATATCAATGAGCATTACTACGATGACATTCGACTCGGAACGCTTGCCGAACTGACGGGAATGACTGCGACGTCGTTCAGCCGATTCTTCCATCAGCATACGGGCAAGACCCTCAACGACTACATCATCGACATAAAGTTAGGCCATGCGGCGCGCATGCTTGTAGACACCCATCACAATATCAGTGAGATATGCTATTCGTGCGGGTTCAACACTCTGACCAACTTCAACCGCCTTTTCAAGAAGCGAAAGGGCTGCAGCCCCACGGAGTTCCGCGAGAACTATCGTAAGACGAGGGTGGTTTTCTGATACCACGCAGAAGACAGCCCCCGGAACTGCATACTTTTTCCAAAGTGCTACTACTTGCTAAGAAAGTGTTAGCCACTATTCTTAATTGTTACTATCTTTGCATTCGAAAACATAATCTTTAACGTATGCAAACTTTTATCTGTACAATGATGAAGAGACTTTTTATCGCAACAGCAGTCCTGACAGTCATTAGCTGCGGTGATGCTGATGCAACGAACGAGACGACGAAGACAGTAGAAACAAACGTTTCGAGTCAGCTCGTCAATGCCAATGCCACGCCTGAGGCTAAGAAGGTGTATGACATCCTGTGTAATCTCTATGGAAAGAAGATTATTTCGGGAACAGTGGCTAACATCGACTGGAACTACCGTGATGCCGAGAACGTGAAGAAGTGGACGGGCAAGTATCCCGCGTTGAACGTTTTCGACTTCATTAACATCCATGCCTCCAAGGACGTCAACCCCCGCGGATGGCTCGACTATTCGGACATGACACCCGTCAACGAATGGTGGGATGCCGGAGGACTCGTAGGGTGCATGTGGCACTGGCAGGTGAAAGCCAACAACGGTACAGATATGACCTGCTCGCCCGGTACGCAGCCCCACGAGACATCGTTCGACCCGTCGAAGATTGACGACCCCTCGTCTGCCGACTATAAGCAGATGGTGAAGGACATCGACCAGGTGGCTGGCTACCTGAAGACGATGCAGCGCCGCGGCATTGCCGTGATATGGCGTCCGCTCCACGAGGCATCGGGCAACACCTACCTCTTTGAGGGCGGCGGAGCATGGTTCTGGTGGGGAGCGAAGGGTGCCGAGGTTTACAAGAAGCTCTGGCGATTCATGTACGACAGACTGGTGTACC
>JAFTFC010000087.1 GCA_017449725.1 Prevotella sp.
AGGGGCTTTGTGGCATGAGTGGCAAAAGTGGCAACAAAATTTCAAAAATCTCGTGTGCGTGCGCGCGTGAGAGACAAAGTACCTTTGACTGCGCCGAAAATACTCACGCTCAACAAAAAAAGAGTGAAAACTCTTTGTTCTGCCCTCAACTTTTCGTACCTTTGCCGCATCAAAAAGAAAAAACAGGTGAATTTAGTAATAGATATAGGGAATACGTGCGCAAAACTGGTGTGCTTCGACGGCGGGAAGGTTGTGGAGGAACAGCGCGTGGACAAAGGCGAGGAAGGGCTTCTTGACGAGTTCTGCCGGAAGTACCGTTTCGAGCGCGGTATTGTTAGCGCTGTGGCGGAGCTGTCTGAGGAGTTCTCGGCAAAGATTGCTGCCCTGCCGTTTCCGATGCTGAAGTTCGAGAGCGGCGTTACTCCCGTGCCCATCGTGAACAAATACCGCACACCCAAGACTCTCGGTACTGACAGATTGGCAGCCGCCGTTGGTGCTGCGATGCAGAATCCGGGAAGGGACATTCTGATAATCGATGTGGGGACGTGCATCACGTACGACTTGGTGAACGCCCGCGGCGAATACCTCGGCGGCAATATATCACCGGGGCCGACCATCCGCTTCAAGGCGCTCAACCAGTTCACCGCCCGCCTGCCTTTTGTGGACCGCGAGGGAGTGAACCCGCTGCTTGGAAACACAACCATTACGGCAATACGGAGCGGTGTTATACGCGGCGTGAAGTACGAAATAGAGGGTTACATAAGGCGTTTTTCTGAAAAATATCCTAATCTTTACGTTTATTTAACGGGCGGAGTCCATTTAGGTTTGCATTTCTCGAAAAATTTTCCCAACTTTGCACCCCAAACGGACGATTATCTCGTGCCGAAGGGACTGAATAGAATATTAGAATATAATGAAAAAAATATTTAGTACCGTCGTTTTGGCGGCAATAACACTTACGGCAGGTGCCCAGAGCAGCACCAACTCACCCTACTCGCAGTACGGTCTCGGTGTGCTTAGCGATCAGACCAGCGGTTTCAACCGCGGCATGAACGGATTGGCGCTGGGATTCCGTGAGCACAACCAGGTGAACTACTCCAACCCCGCTGCGTATTCGGCGCTCGACTCGCTGACATTCCTCTTCGATATAGGAGCAAGTGGCAAGATAACAAATTTCAAGGAGAACGGAAAGAGCAAGAATGCCAAGAATGCCGACCTGGACTATATCGTCGCCGCTTTCCGTGCAGCACGCCATGTCGGCGTTAGCTTCGGACTGCTGCCCTTCACCAATGTCGGCTACGACTACAGCCAGTCGGGTTATCTTGACAACGACATTTCCAAGACCTACACCAATAGTTATTACGGTAGCGGAGGTCTGCATGAGGTTTACCTCGGAGCCGGCTGGGAGATACTTAAGAACTTCTCACTCGGTATGAATGCCGCCTATATCTGGGGTCCGATAGAGACGAGCGTGATAAACTCATACAGCGATACCAGCGCCAAGACGCTTACCAAGACCACTTCGATGAATGTTTCGAGCTACAAACTCGACTTCGGAGCGCAGTACACTTTGCAGCTTGACAAGAAGAACAACATGACTATTGCTGCCACGTTTTCTCCCGGACATAAGATGAATGCGACGCCTACGTGCAACATCATCTCTTCGAACAGTCAGACAAGCGTCACCTCCGTAACAACCTACTCGCTGAGCAACGTGCTGAAGATGCCGACAATGCTCGGAGCAGGTCTGGTGTGGAACCACGACGAGAAGTGGAAGGTGGGTGCCGACTATCAGCTTCAGATGTGGAGCAAGACAGGCTTCCCTGTCTATAGGACGACCAACAACACCCCTTCTTATCAGATAGACAATAATTACTACAACGACCGCCACAAGATAATCCTCGGAGGACAGTACTGTGCCAACGAGAATTCGCGTAAGTTCTTTGACAGGCTGCGAGTGCGCGCCGGTGTGTCTTATGCCTCTCCCTACCTCAAGATAAACGGCAAGGACGGTCCCAAGGAGATTGGTGCCAGCCTTGGATTCGGTATTCCCATCGTCAACTCGCTGAACAACCGCTCCATACTCAATATCTCTGGTCAGTGGGTGCAGCAGTCGGGTTCGGGACTCATCAAGGAGAATACTTTCCGCATAAACCTCGGACTGACCTTCAACGAGCGTTGGTTCATGAAGTGGAAGGTGGAGTAAAGGCGTAATGACGTAATGACGTAATAACGTAATAACGTAACAACGAACCGTTGAAACCAGCAGCCATTATAGTCGGACTATTCCTTCTTCTCCTCGCCGCATGCAGCAGCGAGAAGGAGCATACAGCCCCTGCCATTCTTGAGCGCGACTCGGTGGCGATGATGACATCCTACGGTGTCAGCACCCTCATTTCAGACTCGGGAGTGATGAAGTACCGCATCGTTAGCGAGCGGTGGGAAGTGAATACCGTTAAGCGTCCGTCGCGCTGGATCTTCAGTAGGGGAATATTCCTTGAACAGTACGACAAGAAGTTCCATATCGCAGCCTACATACAGGCGGACACCGCTTATTACTACGACGAAATGAAACTCTGGGAATTGCGTGGCAGAGTTACCGTGCGCACCAAGGACGGGCTGCGCTTCCGCAGCGAGGAACTGTTCTGGGACCAGGGGCTGCACGAGATGTACAGCAACCGCTACTCGCGGCTTGTCACCCCCGAGCGTGAGATGGAGGGTTCATACTTCCGCAGCGACGAGCAGATGCGCCACTACACTGTGACCAACTCCAAAGGCTCGTTCGAGCGCGGCGACAGCGGATTCGGCAACAGTGCCGGCGACTCTATATTGTCGGCTCCCGACACCACCAAGGCTAAGTTGCGCAACCCCACCCAGCCGATAAGAAAGAAATAAAGCGTGGCTGCCAATTATGAATTATGCATTATGAATTATGCATTAAGAATTATGCATTATGAATTATGAATTAGTCATAGAAATACTCATCACGATGGTCTTCTCCGCCTTCTTTTCGGGAATGGAGATTGCCTTCGTGTCGAGCAACCGCATGCTGGCAGAGGTGGACAAGGACAAGACAGGCTTTGCCGCCAGCTTACTTTCGGTTTTCTACCGCCACCCCAATACCTTCGTGAGTACCATGCTCGTGGGCAACAACATAGCACTGGTGGTCTACGGCATTCTTATCGCCAAACTCTTCGACAGCACAATCTTCGACGGAATGGATGCCGGTTTCACAGTTCCGGCAGACACTATCCTCAGCACCCTGATAGTGCTTTTCACGGGTGAGTTCCTGCCCAAGACGCTGTTCAAGAGCAATCCCAACCGCCTGCTTACAATCTTCGCCCTGCCGGCATTCGTCTGCTATGTAGTGCTGTGGCCCGTGTCGAAGTTCTGCGCCGCCCTGTCACACTGCCTGCTGCGACTGCTTGGCCTAAAGATAGAAAAGGAAGACCCCGACGAGGAATTCTCGAAGGTGGACCTTGACTACCTGGTGCAGACGAGCATCGACAACGCCAAGAGCGACGAGGACATCGAGGACGAGGTGAAGATATTCCAGAATGCACTCGACTTCGCCGATACGAAGGTGCGCGACTGCATGGTGCCGCGAACAGAGATATATTCGGTGGAGAAGAACGCCACCCTCGAGGAACTGCAAAGCACCTTCGTGGAGAGCGGCAAGTCCAAACTCATAGTCTACGAGGAGGACATAGACCATATTATCGGCTATATCCACTCGTCGGAGATGTTCCGCGAGCCCAAGGACTGGCGCGAGCATATCCGCACGATGCCCTACGTGCCCGAGACGATGTCGGCACGAAAGATGATGCAGACCTTCCTACAGCAGAAGAAGTCGCTCGGAGTGGTGGTCGACGAGTTCGGAGGAACCAGCGGAATAGTAGCCCTCGAGGATATCGTAGAGGAGATATTCGGCGAGATAGAAGACGAGCACGACAACAGCAACTACGTGGCAAAGAAGGTGGGCGAGCACGAGTATGTGCTCTCGGCTCGACTCGAGATAGACAAGGTCAACGAGATGTTCGACCTCGAACTGCCCGAAGACGAGGACTATATGACGGTGGGCGGACTGATACTCCACGAGTATGAGAGTTTCCCGAAACTCAACGATGTGGTGAAAATAGGGCGCTTCGAGTTCAAGATATTGAAGAATACGATGACAAAAATAGAGCTTGTAAGACTGAAAGTGAATGAATGAAGAATAAAAATTTGACTTTTTCTTTTGTATTATACTCACTTTTTCGTAACTTTGCAGGCTGAATTCGGAAAAAATAAGAAAACAAAATAAAAAACAAACAACAAACAATGGCAGCAATTGGAAAAATCAGAAGCTGGGGACCGGTGCTCGTTACAGTAATCGGTCTGGCACTGTTTGCGTTCATTGCCGAGGAGCTCTTCCGCTCTTGCGAGTCACAGCGCAATCAGGAGCGCCAACAAGTTGGCGAAGTGTTAGGTAATAAAATCGATGTTCAGGAGTTCCAGAAGCTCGTCGACGAGTACACCGACGTGCTTAAGATGACTCAGGGTCGCGAGAACCTTACCGACGAAGACCTTAACCGTGTTAAGGATATGGTTTGGCAGACTTACGTTCAGAACTCAATCATCGCCGACGAGGCAGCTAAGCTCGGACTTACAGTTACCGACGAAGAGATTCAGAATATGCTCACCGAGGGAACCAACCCCATGCTGGCACAGACTCCGTTCGTAAACCAGCAGACAGGTCGCTTCGACGTTAACCTGCTCAAGCAGTTCCTCTCTGAGTATAACAAGGCAAAGACTACCAACGCACAGGCTCTCGAGCAGATGCGTCCCATGTATAACTACTGGACATTCATCGAGAAGAACCTGCGCAGCCAGACCCTGGCACAGAAGTATCAGGCACTGCTCGGCGGCTCTTTCCTCTCTAACCCCATTGCAGCAAAGGCTGCCTTCGACGAGGAGAACGTTGAGAGCAACATCCAGTTGGCTGCATTCCCCTACAGCGCCATCAACGACAAGGACGTGAAGGTTGAAGACGCCGACCTCAAGGCAAAGTACGAGGAGCTGAAGGCTCAGTTCAAGCAGGTAGAGGAGACACGCGACATCAAGTATGTTGACGTTAAGGTTGCTGCTTCGGCTACCGACCGCGCCGCTCTCGACAAGAATATGAAGGATGCTGCCGCACAGCTCGCTACCAGCGACGACCCCGCAGAGATTGTCCGCAAGGCAGGTTCTGTTGTGGCTTACCTCGGTGTTCCCCAGACCAAGGCAGCTTTCGCAAGCGACATCGCCGCTCAGCTCGACTCTACTGCTGTCGGCTCTACATCTGCCATCAAGGAGAACAAGGGTGACAACACACTTAACGTAGTCAAGGTTATCGCTAAGCAGCAGCTGGCAGACTCTATCCAGTTCCGCGCTATCCAGGTAGGTGGCGACGACATCACCGCTGTCCGCAAGCAGGCAGACTCTATCTACAACGCTCTGCAGGCAGGTGCTGACTTCGAGGCACTGGCTAAGAAGTACAACCAGACCGGCGAGAAGTCTTGGCTTACCAGCAACCAGTATCAGTCGGCTTCTTCGCTCGACAAGGATACTCGCGCGTACATTAATATATTGAATACCGCAGCGCTCAATTCATTCACTAATCTCGAGATGACCGGCAGCAACATTATTCTTCAGGTTGTAGACCGCCGTGCTCCCGTTGAGAAGTACACCGCAGCAGTAATCAAGCGCCCCATCGACTTCTCTAAAGATACTTATAGCGCAGCATACAACAAGTTCAGCCAGTTCGTTAGCGAGAACCAGAGCCTCGAGGCAATGGAGAAGGCTGCTGCTAAGTATGGCTATCAGGTTCAGGAGCGTCAGGGCATGAGCAACACCGAGCACTACGTGGCAGGCATCCACAGCACCCGCGAGGCGCTGAAGTGGATCTTCGATGCCAAGGAGGGTGAGGTATCTCCTCTCTACGAGTGTGGTGACAACGACCGTCTGCTCGTTCTCGTTATGACAAAGATTAACCCCGTAGGTTATGCTTCTCTCGACAATCCTCAGGTTAAGGAGTATATCCGCAATCTCGTCGTTAACGACAAGAAGGCTGAGAAGATTGAGGCAAAGCTGAAGGGAGTCAACAGCATCGCTGCTGCTCAGAAACAGGGTGCCAAGGTTTCAGAAGTTAACCAGATTACCTTCGCCGCTCCTGCATTCATTCAGGAGACCGGTGCCAACGAGCCCGCCCTCAGCGGTGCTGTCGCAGGTACCAAGGCAGGTCAGTTCTCTGCCGCTCCCGTTAAGGGTAACGGTGGTGTCTACCTCTTCAAGGTTAACAGCCGTCAGGCTCGCCAGGGTGCTAAGTTCGACGCCAAGCAGTACGCTCAGCGCGTTCAGCAGAAGGCAATGCAGTATGCCGGCAACTACATGCGTGAGCTCTATGTTAACGCAAAGGTTAAGGATAACCGCTATCTGTTCTTCTAATCAAGAACAAAAGACCAAGGATAATAGAGTGGGGGATGAGCCGACTGGGCGCATCCCCTTCTTTTTTCTCTTCGTTTTCTTTTGCGCCTGCCGGGTCGTAAAAATATTTCCCCATTTATTTGGTGCGTTCCAAACTTTTCTTTATCTTTGCAACGAATAATGGAAAAACATGACTACTAACGAGATTATAGAGAATATTAGGCAGGTTGCAGCAAAGGTACTTCCCATGGGTAGCGCCTTATATCTCTATGGCTCTCGCGCCCGAGGAGACTATAATAAAGACTCTGATTGGGATTTGCTGCTCTTACTTGATAAATCTAGTAACAGCAGTAGTGATTTTGACAATTTTGCATATCCAATTAT
>JAFTFC010000088.1 GCA_017449725.1 Prevotella sp.
AAATTTCTTTACAATGGTCGAAAAATAACTTGAATATACTAACACTTTTCGGAAGTAAACTCGCTGATAATCAGCATGTTACAAAGAAAAAGTATTACGAAGGTTCCGCAACTCGCAAAATGTTAAAAACTTAACCGCCTGAATATCAACCTTTTAAGAAACCGGACATTCTTTCCGATTCTTAAACAAACCGCCTTATATCGCCGACCACCACTGGTTTTGCGTAATGTGGAACCTTTTTTGCAAAAAACAATTTTTAGTGGAGCCTAAAAATATGGCGTGGATTATCATTTATGCTCATGGGCCCATTGGGACCGGTGAGCACTTTTAACAATAAAAATTTGGAGCAGAATAAAAATGTTGCTACTTTTGCATACAATGACTAAAGAATATACTATAAATCATTAGCGCTTATGAAAGAAAACCGTATTATTGCAGCAGCAGTTCTCGCAGTGGGAATAGTCTGCCTGGGGTGCTTCATCAAGTCGGGTATCGACGACTTCGCCAACAAGGACCGTAAGGTCAACGTAAAAGGACTTGCAGAGACCGAGGTTGAGGCGGACAAGGTGACATGGCCCATTGTTTCGAAGGAAGTGGGCAACGACCTGCCCGAATTGTACAACCGGGTAGGGGTGACGCAGCAGAAGATAAAGGCGTTCCTCGTTCGCAATGGCATCAAGGAGACAGAGCTGACGCAGAACGCGCCCCAGGTGGTAGACCTTCAGGCGCGTGAGTACAGCGACAACAACAAGCAGTACCGCTACATCATCACCTCGGTAATCATCGTTACGTCAGGCGACGTGAAGAAGGTGCGCGGCATACTTGCCCGTCAGGGCGACCTGCTGAAGGAGGGAGTGGCTATTGTTGACGGAGGCTACGACAACCCCGTGAGGTACGAGTTTGTATCGTTCAAGGAGATGAAGCCCAAGATGATGCAAGAGGCGATAGAGAATGCCGAGAAGACCGCCCAGCAGTTTGCCGAGAACTCCCACTCGCGCCTCGACAAGATTGTCAGTGCTGACCAAGGGCAGTTCTCTATAGACAATCGCGATGAGAATACACCGTATATTAAAAAGGTGCGCGTTGTAACCACCGTCACCTATTCTTTGAAAGACTGATAACCCCCCAAAAAAGCATGTAAATTATGAAAACCGTGTATTTAGCCGACGAGAACCGTTACGACAACGGAATGCAGTATGAGCGCTGCGGGCGCTCGGGAGTGTTGCTCCCCAAAGTGAGCCTGGGATTCTGGCATAACTTCGGCAGTGTGGATCCCTACGAGCGCAGCCGCGCGATAACCCACTATGCCTTCGACCACGGCATCACCCACTTCGACTTCGCCAACAACTACGGACCTGTGCCGGGCTCTGCCGAGGAGACCTTCGGTCAGCTGATGGACGACGACTTCCGTCCCTACCGCGACGAGCTGTTCATTTCCACCAAGGCTGGCTACGGCATGTGGCAAGGACCTTACGGCGACTGGGGCAGCCGAAAATACCTTATGTCGTCGCTCGACCAGAGTCTGCGCCGCCTGCGTCTGGATTATGTAGACCTTTTCTACAGTCACCGCTTCGACCCCAACACCCCGATGGAAGAGACCCTGCAGGCACTCGTGGACATCGTGCGCCAGGGCAAGGCACTCTACGTAGGTCTCTCGAACTGGCCGCTCGAGGGTTTCCGTTTCGCAGCCAAATACCTGAAAGAGCGCGACGTGCCCCTGCTCATATATCAGGGCAGGCTCAACATGCTCAACCGCGAGCCGATAGACCAGGGCATTCTCGACTTCTGTGCCGAGGAGGGAATAGGCTTCATCGCTTTCTCACCCCTTGCCCAAGGACTGCTCACCGACCGCTATCTGAACGGTATTCCCGACGACAGCCGCATGTCGAAGGGAGTGTTCCTCCGCGAGGAGATGCTGACGCCCGAACTCCTTGAGCGCCTGCGCCAGTATAACAGCGAGGCTGAGGCTGAGGGCAAGACCCTCGCAGAGAAGGCGCTCTCGTGGATACTCGAGCAGCGCGGCGTCACCTCGGTGCTTGTGGGAGCCAGCAGCACAGCGCAGTTAGAGAAGAACCTCAGGTGCGTATGAAGATTGAAGATTGAAAATTGAAGATTGAAAATTTAGGATTGAGGATTGAAGATTGAGGATTTTGCCCAAACGGCAGTTCTTTATAGCCGAATGGGAACAATGCTTGGACGCAAGCGGCAGAAAGCGTAACTTTGCCGGCGAAACGAAACCGGGAAGATGAACAAGAACGAGACAATACTGACCATTACTGGTTCCGACGGAACAGGCGGTTCGGGTGTGCAGGCAGACATCCGGACCATCAGTCAGCTCGGCGGTAAGGCAGCCTCGTGCGTCACCTCCATCACCGTGCAGAATACTCTGGGAATTCAGGAGTTCTACGACCTTCCGGCACGGGTTATCCGCCAGCAGATGGAAGCCATCATCAACGACCTGCAGCCCGAGGTGGTAAAGGTGGGACTGCTGCGCCGCAGCGATGTTGTGGAGACCGTTGCCGACGTGCTCCGCCGCCATCGTCCACGCCACATTGTATATGTCCCCGTGCTGCGCTCTACCCACGGCGAAGAACTTGTAGACAAGCAGGTCTATGAGACCATCCGCCGCGACCTGTTGCCGCTGTGCACACTGGTGCTCGAGCCGTCAGACCTCCCCTCGGGCGAACGCCGCCACGGACACGCCAACCAGGTGGCATCGGCTGCTGCCGTGTTCCTGAGCCGTGGCGAGGAGGTCAGCGATGCCTTGCTCCATGCGCGCACATTCCTTCAGCAATTGCCCGCCGGATATTCCGAGGAGGGCAGTCGCAGCGCCGAACTCTTCAACCAGTTCCTCAGTCAGGTGGAGCGCCACAGCCGCCACTATGCCGACGTGGCGTTCTATGCCGAACAGCTCAACGTCAGTCCGCGCTATCTGGCTCAGGTGACCCGCCGCATTGCCAAGCGCTCGCCGAAGAACATCATCGACGAACACATCACAACGGAAATCTGCACACTCCTTCGCACAACAACCCTTTCGCTGAAGGAGATAGCCCACAAGATGGGATTCTCGTCGCAGACACATCTTTCTCGTTTCGTAAAAAAACAAAAGGGCATGTCGCCCAGCGAAATAAGAAAAGATAAACCGTTATGAAAGAAAACAGACAAGAACTGAACCGCCAGTTGGCACAGATGCTGAAGGGCGGAGTGATTATGGACGTGACAACACCCGAGCAGGCACGCATAGCCGAAGAGGCTGGAGCCTGCGCTGTGATGGCACTGGAACGCATACCTGCCGACATACGTGCTGCAGGAGGAGTGTCGAGAATGAGCGACCCGAAGATGATTCGCGGCATTCAGGAGGCTGTCTCCATCCCCGTCATGGCGAAGTGCCGCATCGGACATATTGCCGAGGCGCAGATCCTGCAAGCCATCGAGATAGACTACATCGACGAGAGCGAAGTGCTCTCTCCCGCCGACAACATCTACCACATCGACAAGACTCAGTTCGACGTGCCCTTTGTCTGCGGTGCTCGAAACCTGGGTGAGGCACTGCGCCGCATTCAGGAGGGAGCCACGATGATACGCACCAAGGGTGAGCCAGGTACGGGCGACGTTGTCCAGGCAGTGAGCCACATGCGAGAGATGCAGAGCGAGATACGCCGGCTGGTCAGCATGAGCCAGGACGAGCTCTACGAGGCTGCCAAGCAGTTGCAGGCTCCCTACGAACTGGTGAAGTACGTTCACGAGAACGGCAAACTGCCCGTAGTTAACTTCGCTGCCGGCGGTGTTGCCACCCCTGCCGATGCCGCACTGATGATGCAGCTGGGTGCCGAGGGTGTCTTCGTGGGTAGCGGCATCTTCAAGAGCGGCAATCCCGCCAAGCGTGCCGCCGCCATTGTTCAGGCAGTGACGAACTACAAGGATGCCAAACTTCTGGCTGAGCTGTCCGAAGACCTGGGCGAGGCGATGGTAGGCATCAACGAACAGGAAATAGAACTCTTAATGGCAGAACGAGGCAAATGAGGATAGCAGTACTTGCCCTGCAAGGGGCTTTCATAGAGCATGAACAGCGGCTCAGGGAGCTTGGTGCCGACACCTTTGAGGTGCGCCAGCTCGCTGACTGGAGCCAATACAAAGACGGACTGATACTTCCCGGTGGTGAGAGCACGGTGCAATGGCGCCTGCTCTCCCAATTGGGGCTCCTGGAGCCAATCCGGCAGGCTATCCGTGGCGGTTTGCCCGTCTTCGGTACCTGTGCCGGCATGATTCTCCTGTCCGAAGGCTATCTCGGCACTATGGACATCCGTGTGCGCCGCAATGCCTACGGTCGCCAGTTGGGCAGTTTCCACACGGTGGGTGCCGTCAGTGGCATTGCCTCCGATGTGCCCATGACCTTTATCCGCGCCCCATTCATCGAGGAGACACTGTCCGACCGTGCCCGTCCCATTGCCGAGGTCGACGGAAACATCGTTGCCGCCCTCCAGGGTCATCAACTCGCCACCGCCTTCCATCCCGAACTCGATGCCGATACGCGTCTGCATCAGCATTTCCTTCAGATAATAGAGTCGGCGGCAATTTAGTCTTTTTTCTCCGATTCAACCGTTGTTTTAATTTAAAATTACTATCTTTGCATCCGAAAAGCATAATCATTAATTAATAATGGTGAAGACATTCGGATATTTTGACGACAAGAATCGCGAGTACGTAATTACAGACCCCGCAACCCCGTTCCCGTGGATTAACTATCTGGGCAATGAGGATTTTTTCGGACTTATTTCAAATACCGCCGGCGGATATTCTTTCTATAAGGATGCTAAGTTCCGTCGCATAACGCGCTATCGTTACAACGGCGTCCCCATGGATGCCGGCGGTCGTTATTTCTATATAGTTGATGGAGGTTCTCCCTCAGTCGTCTGGTCGCCGGGCTGGAAACCCTGCAAGACACCACTCGACTCGTACGAGTGCCGCCACGGTATGAACTACACATGCATTACCGGCAGCAAGAACGGTGTCCGTGCCAGCGTACTCTTCTTTGTTCCTCTAAAGACATGGGCTGAGGTGCAGAAGCTGACACTTACCAACACCTCGTCGGAGGTGAAGACTCTGAAGTTTTTCTCCTTTCAGGAATGGTGCCTGTGGAATGCCGCCACCGACATGGAGAACTTCCAGCGCAACTGGTCAACCGGTGAGGTGGAGATAGAGAAAGCCCCTGTTCCCGCAGGCTCTCCTGCGGGTCTCACCATCTACCACAAGACGGAATACAAGGAGCGCCGCAACCACTACGCCTACTACGCCCTCACCAACGTTGAGGCGCAGGGCTACGATACCGACCGCGAGTCGTTCATCGGGCTATACAACGACTTTTCCAATCCCCAGTGTGTCATGGCAGGCAAGCCTGCCAATTCGCTGGCTCACGGCTGGAGTCCCATAGCGTCGCATTATGTAGAGGTGACACTTCAGCCCGGTGAGTCCAGGGACTTCATCTTCGTGCTGGGATATGCCGAGAACGAGCAGGACAATAAGTTCGCTGTTCCCGACGGTTTCCCCGTCGGGTCCTCCCTCCTTACCTCCCTCGGAGCCCTTGACCGCACGATTATAAATAAGGAGAAAGCCCACGAGGTAATCCGTCGCTTCTCCACGCCGGAGGCTGTCGATGCCGCTTTCCTCGAACTGCGACAAATGTGGGACGGTCTTCTCAGTAAGTATACAGTAAAGAGCGGCGACGAGCGTCTCGACCGCATGGTTAACATCTGGAACCAGTATCAGTGCATGATAACCTTCTGTTTCTCGCGTTCGGCATCGTTCTTCGAGAGTGGAGTGGGGCGCGGCATGGGTTTCCGCGACTCCAACCAAGACTTGGTGGGCTTTGTGCATCAGGTTCCCGACCGTGCTCGCCAGCGCATCCTCGACATTGCCTCGACACAGTTCCCCGACGGCGGCTGCTACCATCAGTACCAGCCCCTGACCAAGCGCGGAAACAATGACATCGGCGGCGGTTTCAACGACGACCCCTGCTGGCTTATCTTCGGTACCGTGGCGTATATCAAGGAGACCGGCGACTTCTCTATCCTCGACGAGCCAGTGCCGTTCGACAACCAGGCGGGTACAGAGGTGTCGCTCTTCGAGCACCTTCGAATATCCTTCAACCACGTAGTAGAGAACCTCGGTCCTCACATGCTGCCGCTCATAGGACGAGCCGACTGGAACGACTGCCTGAACCTTAACTGTTTCTCGTGGGACCCCAACGAGTCGTTCCAGACAACCGAGAACAACAGCGAGGGCTCGAAAGCGGAGTCGCTGATGATTGCAGGTCTGTTCGTGCTTACCGGCAAGCAGTACGTGGAACTTTGCGACCGAGTTGCAAAGCACGATGAGGCGGAGCGCGCCAAGCGTTGTGTTGACACCATGATTGACGCCGTGAAGAAGCACGGATGGGACGGCGAGTGGTACCTGCGTGCCTACGACTTCTACGGCAACAAGATTGGTTCAAAGGAGAACGAGGAGGGCAAGATATTCATTGAGTCGCAGGGCTTCTGTACCATGGCTGGCATAGGACAGGAGGACGGTTTGGTAGACAAGGCGCTGGACTCGTGCAAGAAGTATCTGGACTGCGAGCACGGCATGGTGCTCAACCATCCCGCCTTCACCAAGTACTACGTAGAGATGGGAGAGATAAGCACCTATCCCGCAGGATACAAGGAGAATGCGGGCATCTTCTGCCACAACAACCCGTGGGTGATTATCGGCGAGACCGTAGCCCGCAGAGGCAACGACGCATGGGAACACTACACCAAGATATGTCCGGCATGGATAGAGGACCAGCAGCTGCACAAGGTGGAGCCGTACGTCTACTGCCAAATGGTGGCAGGCAAGGATGCCGCCCGACCCGGAGAGGGTAAGAACTCATGGCTTACGGGAACAGCTGCATGGAACTGGATAACCATAACGCAGCATATACTGGGCATTCGTCCTACTTACGACGGACTGGAGATAGACCCCTGCATCCCCTCGTCAATGAAGGAATACCGCGTACACCGAGTGCTGCGCGATGCCGAGTTCGACATTACTGTGAAGAACCCCGACGGCAGACAGAGCGGTGTCAGGAGCATCTCCCTCGACGGGAAAACCGTTGAGGGCACGACCATCCCCGCCACCCCCGGCAGGCATGTAGTAGAAGTAATTATGTAAACGTCACAGTCGGAAGCGTCAGTTATGGAACATTCGGCACTTACAACGACCCTTATAACCCTCATCGTTTCCACCATTGAGTTGGTGGTTTGCTTGGTCTGTGCCGTTCTGCTATGGCGCAAACGGTGTGAGGTGCAAGACAATTCACGTCTGATGTTAGCTCTTGGAGCTGCCCATTGTGTGCTGACATCGTTAGGAAAGTTCTTTCTTCTGTTTACCTCACCTACCCAGAACCTCTACCACGAAGTTCTGTCGCCAGCCTCAACCAGGTTAGGTCTTTTGTCTACGCTGTTGTTGTTAGGTTATGGTATCAGTGTGGTAAAGCCCGAGTGGTTCAAGTCTTGGCGTGGAGTTTTGGCATTTTTCTCCCCGGGACTGTTGATGCTTGCCGTATTCCTCAGCATACCGTCCTATTGTCCACTTTACTCTTTCGAAGATATTTGCCGGAATATTTCAGAAGCCGACGTGTTATTCCGTGTACTTCAATATCCGCTAATCATACTGTATAGTCTGATAATGCTTTTCGGACTGGTAAACATCCGTAAGACGGGAGCCGACAGTCTGTGGGTACGTTTGGTGCTCTTGGACTACTGACGTTAGTCTCTGCCTTTTCTACCTTCCATCTGCTGCTGTTCCATTATGTCCATCAGGTCAGCGTAGCCCTCTTCTTTGCCTATTGGACCTACTATGAACTCTATGAGCGCATATACACAGCACCAGTTACTGCCGTTCCATCTGTCAGCAATGACACAGGAAATAATGATGCCGCCCGTTTCCAGTATTTCAACGAACAGGTTGAAAGCCGGAAGCTTTACACTCAGCATGGTATTTCGCGCGACGATCTCTGCCGTGTGATGGGTGTCGACCGCACAACGTTCAGTCGTATTATAGCTGAGCAGAGTGGTTGTCAGAACCTTGCCGACTATCTGAACAAGAAGCGCATGGCATACGCTACGGAACTGATGCGCCGCTATCCCCACTACACCCTCCAGGCTATCATGACCGACTGTGGTTTCAGCAATAAGATGACGTTCACCCGTGTGTTCAAGGAAACCTTCGGAATGACGCCGTCGGAGTACCGCAGCCGCGCGGAATAGCCAATTTGTTACCACTGTTTTTCCGATTTGTTACCCTCTCCTTACGACTAATTGGTGTGGGGTGTAGAATTCTTTGTACTTTTGTGGAAATAACCATCAATAACAAAAGTATTAAGAACTATGAAGAAGTATTTATTCCCCTTTGCAGCGGCAATACTTATGCTTGCTGCCTGCAACGATGACGAGAACGAAAACACCGTTAATCCAAATCAGGAAAAAACACCTACAGAAGTAGTGGCAGTAGACCTCGGTCTGCCCAGCGGAACTAAATGGGCAAACATGAACGTGGGTGCAACGAAGGTGACGGGATTTGGAACCTATTTCGCATGGGGCGAGATAAAGGGCTATACCGTAAACACGGAAACCAACGGCGACGAGGGTGCTGTATATTCCAAGGACAAATTCAGCTGGGAGACCTACGGCTGGTGCAAAGGTAATACGTCTACCTTTACAAAATACTGCCCTACAGCCAATGCCGACCGATGGGAAGCCAGTGCTAACGGTGGTGTGCCCGACGGTATTACTCAGCTGGAGATTGCTGACGATGCTGCCCGTGCCGTCTGGGGCGGTGCATGGCGTATGCCTACCAAGGCTGAAGCCGACGAACTGTTGGCACAGACTAACTCTGAATGGGTGACCAACTTCGAAGGAACAGGAGTCGACGGCTACAAGTTCACCAACAAGTCCGACGCAACGAAGTTCATCTTTATGCCTGCCGCCGGATGCCTCGGCAAGGACGGCTATTATGGCAAGGGCACTGGTGGCGGTTATTGGACGTCAACGCTCACTCCCGATGATCCGCGCAATGCCTACGACATCTATTTCGGAGTTGACTATCTTGGTGTTGACGGCTACTATCGTTTCTATGGTCAGAGTGTTCGTGCGGTACAATAAATGTTTGGAATATGAAGAAGATAAGTCTTGTCTTATTGGTTCTTATAGGCGGTTTCCTCACCGCCTGCACCGATAGTGATAATTCGGTTACGGAACTGTCGCCTGAGGAGAAGGCGCAGGCAGAAGCACCCGACTTCGACGAGGGAAACATTGTATTGACCTTCGCGGCTCTTAGCGACTCGCATATAATGATAGATCCCGAGACGAGCATGCAGGACCTATTTAAGAAAATAGAAGAGATGGGCTACAGCCTGGAGCAACTCAGTCCCGACACCCGCAAACTGGTAAGCACTGTGTTCCGCAACAAGGAGTACTTCAAGGCTGCTCTGCCATTCCTCGCACGGCAGACCTCCCGCGGACTGGATGCGCTGGTGATGCCCGGCGACCTGACCAACAACGGATTCAAGCAGGAGATAGACACGCTGCTGAAATACTACCGGCAGGAACCCGCCATCAATGGCAAGCCTTTCATCTACTGCTCCGGCAACCACGACATCTTCAGTGAGGACGAGGGTGCCTTCACGCAGAAGATGCGCACGGCTTTCAAGGAGACTGCCGCCTATAGTGCCGACATCAAGGAGTGGGGTGCTAACGACTCGCGCCACTCCGTCGTGGGCGGAATCCACTTCATTCAGGTCAACGTCAATAACTACGAATGGAGTAACGGTGTCTATGCTGAAGACGTGAAACAGTGGCTCGACGACGAACTGCTGGCAGCCACGACGGCAGCCCCCGGGAAACCGGTCTTCGTGCTGTCCCACCTTGCCATCAAGAACACAGTCACGGGCTCGGACTTCTATGCTCCGACGACACCCGACATGGTGTGGGCGTGCGACTACATCAAGCCCATTCTCGACAAATACCCGCAAGCCGTGCTCCTGAGCGGACACACCCATTTCTCGATGAACACCGAACGCAGCATCCTGCAAGACAAGTTCACGATGATCAACATGGGCGTCATCCACTACATGATTACCGACTACGGCTACTGGAACATGAACGAGGGCAACTCGTACATTCCCGAGGACTTCGACCGTCATCCGCAGGGCTCGCTCTTCGAGGTGGACAAGAACGGCACAACACGCATCCGAAACTTCGACTTCGGACTGGGCAAGCAGATGGGACAATCGCTAATACTGCCCGCTCCAGGCTACAAGAACTCACTCACCCGATATGGATGGGACCGTGCCCAGAAGCCCGGACCCACATTCCCGTCGCAGGACATCAAGGCAGAGACCAGTAACGGCATCACTACCGTCACCGTCCCACGCGCTTCGGGCAATGGGTCGCAGGTGCTCTACTACCTGGTGAACATCACCGACGAAGCCGGCAACAAGGTTGCTGAGAACCACAAGTATATCAACGAC
>JAFTFC010000089.1 GCA_017449725.1 Prevotella sp.
ACATAAGGATAGATGAATAACCGACTGATAACCATCCTTTCACGGGCATTTCTTGCCCTATCTGCGGCTTTCGTGGCGCTCGTGCTATTGTCGTGGCTTCTTGCTGCGGCACGTCCCGATTTGATGGTGCGTTCACTTCTTGCCCCGGAGGGCATACGCTGGTTCTTCCGCAACCTTAGCCACATCATCGCCTCCCCGCTTTTGGGGTGGATGTTGCTGTGGTCTATGGCTATCGGTTGCATCTCTGACAGCCGGCTTCTGTGTGCTGTTCGTAACATCCGCAGCCTCTCTTCGCGCGAGCAGTTTGCATTGATGATGGTTGTGGTAGAGTTGATAGTGTCGGTTCTTCTCCTTTTCCTCCTTACGTTGGTGCCTCATGCCATCCTCCTCAGCAGTACGGGAGGTATTTTCCCCAGTCCTTTTACCGATAGTGTCATTCCCCTCCTTGCCATTATCTTTATCGTGATGGGCATCACCTATGGCGTTTTCTGTCAGTCGCTGCCCTCACTGGGGGACGTATATAAAGCGATGTACAGCGGAGTGCGACTGTCTCTGCCGCTTCTTCCGCTGTACATCATCTTTGTATTGTTCGTTAATTCGCTTATCTACGTCTTTACGCTTTAGATATTTACTTGATAAGTTCTACCGATCTCTTCAGGAAAGCATCAAGCGATGCACCTTTCAGCATACCGTTCTGCAGCAGTGCGAGGTCGATGAGTTGACTGATTACCGGGTTCTCCTTAGCTACCTCGGCGATGCTGTCCTTTTCCTTGTCCTTCACAGTGTCGAGAACTCGCTTTATCAGTGGATGGCTGGCATTGAGCACCAGTTGGTATGTATCCGGCATCTGCGAGTAGAACGACATACCCGGCTGGTAGCGGCTCATGTCTTTCATTCTTCGCATGTATTCGCTCTGGGTTATCAGAACCGGCTGTGCCTGCTCACCCAGCGACTGCACCTCCACATTGAACTCCACTTTCTCCAGTTTCGGCATCTGTGTACGGAATGCCTCTGACAAATTGTCAGTCTGCTTCTCGTCAAGTTCATTCTTAGGAGTATCTTCTTTCACTATCAGGCGTTCTATGATGTCGCCGTCGACACGTGTGAAGCGGCTCTTCTCCAGTTTCTGCTCGAACATCGATACCGTCGGAGTGTCCAGTTGCCCGTCCATCAGCAGCACCGAGTAACCCTTTGCCTTGGCAGCCTCGATGTATGAGTACTGCTCTTCTTTGTCATTGGCATAGAGATATACCACGTTGCCGTCCTTGTCGGTCTGCTCGCCCTGAATAAGAGTTCTGTATTCATCCAGTGTGAAGTACTTGCCTTCTACGTCCTTAAGCAGGCAGAAGTCCTTGGCGCGGTCGTAGAAGTCTTCCTGCGACAGCATTCCATAATGGATGAATATCTTCAGGTCGTCCCATTTCTCCTCATACTCCTTGCGGTTCTCCTTGAAGATGCTACTCAGGCGGTCAGCCACCTTCTTGGTGATGTAGGTTGAGATCTTCTTCACGTCCTTGTCGCTCTGCAGGTAACTGCGGCTGACATTCTGAGGAATGTCCGG
>JAFTFC010000090.1 GCA_017449725.1 Prevotella sp.
GTCCGTCCTTGGTGTAGAAGTAGTGACTACCCTCTGCATGGTCGAACTTGTAGCCTGCTTTGATAAATCTTCGATGTAGTTCTTTACTTTTCATTTTTTGCTTCTGTTTGTTATTTGACAATGCAAAGATAGCAAAATTTCCATTATCCACAAAATAAAACAGCAGAAAAATAGCATATTTTCTATTATTTAACAATTAGAGTAGAAAGAAAGGCATTTGTCAAGAAAATGCCTACCTCTTTACCCTTCAATTTCCGCATGTAGCACAAAGAAGGAAATTGAAGGGAAATTTTGAAAAATGGCGTAAGCAACATAGGAAATCGGGCATTTTTTTTAGAGCGAAAGCCGAATCTGAAAGAATTGCCCCACCGATTTACGGCATTTTGCAACAATTTTGCACGGTGTCGTTTTCGCAAATCGCTGATTATGAAAGAATTGGCGATTTGCGAAAACGACAAGGCGAAACTTGCTGTTTCGAGACCCCCCACCGCCCTCTGCCCGTGCTGGAAATTGCCTTTTCGCTTTTAGCGGAATATGTAACAACTTTTTACTTTTCGTTACCGCTTAACCGTTCAGTTTGTCCGTGTGGAAATTGCCGTTTCCGTTTGTAACACCCCGAACAAACTAAATATTTGCGGTCGAATGGCATCATGTATTGATAGCGACCTCTGTCATGCAGCCATTCGTATGAGAAAACAGGCAAGCACCTTCACGGCAGCAGCCGTGCATACATGGTGGCACGATGTCACCCATACCAATAGCCAATACCATGCGGAGTGTAGTGGAGCATCAGAAGGCAAGTGTGCCTGACTGAGACGTGGCGGTGTTGCTTTGCACGTTACCAGTGTGTGTAAGATGTCATACATCATACTCTCTCTGGTACGAACCACCACATTTCAGTCATATAGGCTCACTCGACTGCTAATGAGTAACGGAGAGTAGCGTGGTTTTGGCTGCAGGCATGCGGTGGCATGGTGCCCGTCATGTATGTTGAACGTGAACAACTCTGATGGTGTCAGCCATCAGTGTTGCATCGTGAGCGTTCAGGTGCGCAGGGGAACGAGGGTGGGTAATAGAAAAACACATATCGCGCTCATCGTTCAGGGCAAGAGCTTGCTCGGGCATTGGGTGGGCTGGAAACGATGGGCGCGATACCTATCTATGCTGTCTGGTCTTAGCGAGGAACATTGCCATGACCACATCAGCACCGGCAGCTTCCATAGCTGCTATGAATGACCGGCTTGATTGTCCGGTAGTGTAGATATCATCAATCACAAGGACTTTCTTATTACGGAAGTATTCAGCATCGATATGCACGTAATGTTTGATATTCGTAGCCAGCTCATAGTCACCTGTGACATGTGCCCGTTTGCGGCTACCTCTTACCTGTACGTAATCAAAGCCGTTGATTGCACCAGTACGTTTACACAGTTCCTGAGTAAAGCGTTTCCATCTGCGCACATGGGCGCATTGGGTACTGGCAGGGATGCATACTATTGCTACATCGTGAAGGTCTGTCATTGCCAGTGACCGGGCGAAAAGCCTTGCAGCCCATCGAGAATAGACGTTTCTACCGTCTTTAAATCCCAGAATCATTCTGTTTGTGTCTTTCTGCTCGAAAGAAGCACGTTTCAAAAACCTTTTAGGAATATACTCAAAGATAGCGGCTTTCATCATGGCTCAACGATGCTTTTAATGTTAAACAAAAGAGACTGCACTACGCAGCCTCTTTATCAGAATCACAGATAGCGATACGTTTACCGGCACGGACCAGTTTGGGCAGGTAAGTATCAAGTGCGCTATGAGGGAACGATGCCGTATTGCGACGACCTTTCTTAGTGATGACAACACCAAGGATTTCGCTGACATCTTCTGCATCCTGTGAGTAGGCAGTATAGAAATCATCCTCGCGGAAGAGGAACAGCGCATCAGGATGTTTTTTCTTAAGTTTGTTAAACTGTCTGACTGATGCAGAGATTTCTTCGAGTTCGATATGCTCAGCCTCGGTGTTATTCCCTTGAAGTTCCTTCTGCCGGCTGATTTCCGACTTAAGGTATTCGAGGGAGTCTTGGGCTATCTTTACACCCGTCTGTTTCTTGAGGATGAAAGCATAGCGTAGTGCTTTCAGAGGTGATTTGCAGTGTTGCATTCCCGACTGCTCATTGTTGATGGATACTTGCCAAACCTGATAATCAGAGCGATTTGACTTTACCTGGCTAACGATAATCATTCTTTCTTCCATGATGTGTGACTGTTTTATAGGGTGATACATTATTGTTATTGATTAGACCATGTGATAAACCTCGATGTAAGTAATGTCAACTCCAAGGCTGAATGCGTATTCCTCTGCCTTTTCTGTGGCATCGTGGAAAGAGTCTGCTTCTATCTCATAATCGAAACTCTCTCCGTCTTCGGTGTTGATGACTGCCTGATAGAGATTCAGGTAATAGTGGTTTGCAAACAAGCGAGAGTGGTTGAGAATGGATGTCTGAACTGGATGTGTCATAACTGTTTATTGTTTAAAGGGTTTAACTTGTGCCCCTTGGGGCTTTTCGATTTTTACGTGCTTAAGGGAGCAGCAGGGAGAAGGCATGACAATGCAAGGAATTTCAAGGAAAATTTTGAAAAACCTTATTTGTGCAGCAAATCAGGAAAGTGTGTTGAAATTTTCTACGGAAATAGTGTAATGGTACTTGCAGGATGCCGCCTGCGCTAAATTTGCAAAGTAAAAATGATGAAGCCCGACAAGGGGAGCACAAGAACCATTAAACAAAACATGACACATGTCAGACATCCCTAACCACTCTGCCATGCAAAAAGCGTATCATTACCTGACGCCTTCAGGCAATCAACACCAAGGCAGGGAGAGACATTTGCGGTAAAGAGCAGATACCCGATGCCGCACAACAGGCAGAAACCACTATCAGCCACAGGCGACATCTTCTATCGAGGTTTCATGGTGACATCAAGAGAGATAGTCACCCATCAGGCACCAACATAGAAGAACACCTTATGTTCAAAGCCGGGCAAGGCAATACGTGAAGAGAGGGTTGGGGACATCAACAAAAAAGCAGCCGGGAGCATCACTGCTGCCGACTGCTGCATACTATGAATAAATCACGAAGAACAGATGGGGATAGCCTAATGACCACCGAATGAGGAAACCACAGCCCCACCCATGCGTAACTGTAGTTTGGGGAATTTCTCAACACCGATGCACAGCGTATCGAACGCATCAGATCCGTCAGTACGGTTTTCCAACTTGTCTTCCTCTGTTTCTGCCAGTTTCTCACCGCGTTTATCCTTTTTTCCCATATACACGCCTGCCGTCTGGATGCTAAGAAGAAGGTCGCGGTTGTTATCCTTGTTAATCAGGACCTGGTGAGCAGCACGTCCCATAAGCATACGGTTGATAAGAGCCTGCTTTTCAATATGGTTCATCTGCTTGCCGATACACACATCGTTGACATACCACCCTTCTCTGCGTAGTCCGGAAACTATAGTTGCATGGAAGTCATCATTATGCAAGGCATAGTTGTTGCTGATGAAAGTCGTATCATAGTAGAATATGACCTGTTTGAAAGGATAGTACATATAGTATCTGCAGAAATCATCTACAAGTTCTGGGATTTTCCGCTCATACTTGACATAGAAACTCTTGATGACGCGAAGTTTGCCATCATCGCCCACCTGACCTACGACACACCAGTTAATGTTAGCGTTTGCATCAAAGGCAATGATAAGCGGTAACCCTGAATCCACATCATTGTCCATACGGCAATCCTCTTGCTGCAGCTTTGCAAAGTCATAGTGCAAGTTATCAAGATGAGAGAGGTTGGGAGCCGTGTAGAGATTGACAGGGCGAAGACCAGAATAGAAGCCGTCCATAGATATTCCGAGACGCAGACCGAGAATAGATGTAGCGAAGGTCAATGCCGGAAGGTTACGCTTCATGTCATAGAAATACCGCTCTCCAAGAATAGCGAGATTCTCGATACTGGAATACTCTTTATACAGAGTAAGGTTGCCCCGGAAGTAATTCAGGTTCTGATTAAGACGGGCAAGCTTTCTCTGGTAGTATTCCTCACGTTCCGGATGTTGTAGAAGCTGCTGTTTGGTTTTCCAAACCTGATACACCAAGCCTTCAACAACTGCCAGAACGTCTTTATCCATCTGCTGCTCATAGTTCAGGAACCATGAGCCGGCTTTAGTTACAGGCATATCGCTTGTAATCGTCATGCCGTGATGAAGGTAGCACTTAGAGAAATACATTTCATTACCACGGTTGGCTTGAAATGTCTCGTTTTTCAACTGTTCAAAATCAATGAACTTGGCTTCATCTATAATGATGCCGTCAAGAGACATTGAGTTACTGGTACCGGCACGGTCTTGTGAAATCAGAGTAATATAGGAGCCATTATAGAAACTGATGACGTTGTCATAGTTCTCCGGCTCCCATATTGGCGGTGCCCAGTGCCATGCTTTAGCCGGTCTGTGTCCCAGACAGTAGTGCTGGTCTTTCTTGTAGCCCCAACTATTGAGGTGCATGAGTATGGAAGGGAGTATGTTTGTCAGACAACGTTTCACACTCGGCACCACGAAGCCGAGAGAACAGCGAGGCATAGCCTGTACGAACTGCAAGGCGCGACTTGCTTGTATCACGCCCTTGCCGATACCACGTCCGCATACTGCAACCAACACACGGGCTGCAATAGACAGCAGGTAGTATTGAGCATCATTCAGATAAATCTTTTTCTTCTCCATCATCATGCAACTCTATGAAATCCGCATCCTGAATGTCTGCGCCCAATTTCTTTTTCAGTCTTCGGATGCTGCCTCGCAGGTCCTTGATAGGAGCAATGCCGATGACAGTAGGATCATCTGTCGGCTCTATCTGGTGTGGAATGATATCATCATAGTCAAATGGTTGTGGGTCTATCTCTCCCACACGGTTGTACTTGGCGTAGTCGGCATTAGCCTTTTCCGCTGCCCTGTTGTCATGGTCTCGCATGGCTTGGCGGTACACTTCATCCGTTCTTCTGTTGAAGACGTGCCGGTGCCATTCCTTGGACTCTGCTTCAAGGTTACCAATAAGGATCTTTATCAATTTGATGTCATCATAGGCTTCGCGCTGCTTGATGTCCGGATGCATGGTCATATCCTGCTGCACCATTTCACGGGTTGTCTTCATCGGGAAGTTCAACCAGAACGTATATAGTGCCCGAAGACGGAGTAAACGGGCTATGATATGCTCTGCCACATTGTTGTTCCGCATCTCCTCGACAGAGGAAAACAGATTCAATTGGTATTGATCGATATTGACTGGTAGGCTCATAGGTCATTAAGCATTTGTCTGAGATCTTTGAAACACTGCTCGATAGCAGAAGGCGCACAGGCTTTCGCAAGTTCCAGGTTCTTACTTCTCAACTCCTGTGCGGTAGTTGCCATTCCGCGCATGAAAGCAATCCTGGCAGGACTGCCTTTCAAGGAAAGGTCAAGCAGGAACTGGTCTTCATTCTCCAGTTTTAAAAGGGCTGATATCTCCGATGCAGGAGTCAGTATCTGTGCCAGTTCCTCTATTTTTTCAAGTTGTTCCTGTGAATAATCCATTTAGCAAAACACTATTGTCTACAACATTTTTGAATCCGCAATATAACTCATTGAAAGTCTCTTGCGATGTGGTTATCATCGTACATTCCGCACGTCCACCGTAAGTTTGGTTCTGTGAGGAAATGACAGAGACCGTTTTACCGGCTTCGGTCCGCACAAGTACCACTTTAGAGTGGTTTTGTCCGAGGAATACCGTGTCAAAACAATTCTGCATGAGCGAATTGAGTTTGACCGTCTTTCGGCAGGCTTTCAGATCTGCCAGTAGTACGGTATGACCCAGAAAACCTTTCTTCCGAAGATTATAGAATCCTGAAAGGAATTCCTCACTTGTAGAGAATGTGGAAATATAGACATCCGCACGTCCGACTTGCTGGAGTATCCACCCCAACAAGCCGAGCGTGTGAATGCCTACGCCAAGATATGCCTGAAACGGGCATTTATCCAGCGGTTTCAGCGTTGTCTGAAGCTGCTTTGCTCTCATCTGGAACAGGAGTGTCAAAGACAACACCGATGACGGACAAAGACTCTTTCATTTTGTCGGTCACTTCATTGGCTACAATAAGGACGTTAACACGTGCCTGCACCTTGATAACAAGGTCCTGGTATGCGTTTATGTCCTTCACAGAGGCACCATCCACATGCGCTGCTTTGTACAGATCTGCAAGTTTAGCCTGATACTTGCTGATGTAGGAACGTGCGGAAGGAACCGTAATTTTCACTTCCTTTTTCTGCTCAGCATCTTCCTTTTTTTCCTCTTCCTCAGAACCGATGACAAAGTCATCATACTCCTTCATCTGACGGAAGTATTTTTGGTCCATCGATGCGAGAAGCTGCAGTTTATCGTATCGTTGGCAGGATGGCAGGTCTTCCATGGATTTCAGTTCCTCAAAGGTTGACTTGATATCCTTATAGAGAGTGCCGTTATTGTCCCACAGAGCCTTAATGTCGTCTGGAAGCTGCTCATGGTCTGCTCTGCGTCCCAACTGTTTAACGACATTTGTCTCTCCATCTTCCGGAGAGAGGATGACCTGAGCCGGCTCTACGGTCTGCCCCTTTTCGTCCAGAAGCAAGACGTCCTCATCTGCAGCCGGTTTCCCTTTGGCAATAATTTCCGCAGCCGCAGGGACCACTTCACGATCAAGGCGGTTGACCTCTTCGAGAGTCAATCCGTCAAGCCGGTACTTCAGATGAGTCTTCAACTCATAAACAATCTTGGGAAGAATCTGTGAAGGTCGTTGGATAGACAGATTGATAAATCGTCTATACATGGCATTACGAGGATTTATCTGCTGGAGCAACTGAGCACCAGTAAGGGCATCCTCTTTCTCCTTTGGCTCCTTATTGAGCCAGTCTTGGATTTTCTTGGTGAATTTTGGATCTACTTTCATACTATTTTCATTAAAAAGGGGCAGGCTACAAAATCATTGTTGCCTGCCCCCAAACCTAAACCCTAATATTATGACTTACCACACTTTTAGTTTCCGTCACCTGCGGCTTCCTCTTCGCCCTTCAAGGTGTCAGTGTCACCCATGATGATACCATCTTTGGTGTCAATCTCACCAGGATAGAACGGAGTGGCAGCACGGTCTTCGCAAGATACCTCAATGGTAGTGGTGTTAGCATCGCTGCTACCCTTACCCCAAGCCTGTGAAGGTTTCACTTCGACATTGAATCCCTCTGATCCGAAGACGCGAACCTGACCGTCACGCTGTGGAACGAGAAGAACAACGTTGTCGTTGTTAAGTTCCGTAATGAAGCCAGTCACCTTCTTACCAGTACCGGGAAGAACAAGTGAAATAGAGTTCGTGAAGTGGTAGGAGCCATAGCTTCCTGCCTGTTCAGACTTAGGCTCACTCTCTGAAGGAACGAGGTCAATGCGGATGAACTTAGCATCAGCAGCCAGTTTGAAGTTGCCTTGATAGACAGCAACCTTATCCAGACTCTCTGCGGAGTTAAGGGGCAGTGTCGGCCACTTCACGATATCCTTCTTAGGAATCATGTAGGCATGATCACGCACACCAGGCAATGAGACTTCACCAGGGCAGAAGTCCACATTGTCATATAGATTGTTTGTATTTGTGCACTGTTTCATAATTATAAACCTTTAATCGTTAGACTTAACCCTGATTCTGAGCAGCCGCTTTGAGTTTGATAGCAAGCATGCGCTCAGGACTGATAGACTCAAACTGACATCCGAAGAAGGCAGTCATGATGAACTGGAGCACGAATGCCTCATGCTTCTCGACAGCGACAGTCTCTTCCTCTCCAGTCTGGTTGACACCGACAAGCATGTTCTGTCTGGTGGTCAGATGCAGGAACTCCGAGCCTGCCTTGTTGTCAATGGCGACAATCTCACACTTGTTCTCTGAGCCTTCTACGAAGGTCTGGTTGAACTTAGTGTTGTAGGCAATGCTACCGGTAGTAGCCTTGTAGTCGTCATTGTAAGCATCGAGGACTGAAGGCGGAACAAAGAGCTTGCACTTCTCGCGTTTCAGCATCGGGTCGGCAGAGCGCCAGATGGTCTTCAGAACATCGACAGCATTCGTAGCATCGATGTCTTCAGTCAGAGTCAGAAGGTTCTTTTTAGCAACAGCGATGTTGCCAGCGGTAATCTCTTGGCTGGTAATGGTGTCGAAACCATTGAACAGGTCTTTGGTCTTTGTGCCGTTGTCGTTGCGGACTGCGTTCCACATATTCCAATAGAGAGAGTTACCCACCTTCTTACCGAGGAAGTTCAGCACCTCACGGGTGATATCTACATTCTTCAAGCCCTCGCCCTTCGTGATGGCATTGCCATAGATGGACTGATAGACTTTGTTTGGAGAGAATTTCTTTACGACACTACCGAAGTAGGTGTAAAGAGTACGTCCTACGATCTGTACATCGTCATCGTCAATGCGCGTCTCGCTGTACGGACCGAGTTCCATGCTGCCGGACATTTCGCCAACAGTCTCAGAATAACGGATGCCTGTACGGAGAGATACATGCTTCAGGAACTCGCCCAGAGCAAATACCGGCATCATAAGTATCTCGCGGCGATACTTAGCAGCGCTTTTAGCAAGCGCCTCAGGAGAAACAACTACTTTTCCCATAGTTTACAGGTCTTTAATTCGTTCATAACTTGCACGAGCTTCGGCCAGGAACTTGCTGTCATTGTCATCGTGCGTTTCATTGTCCGCAGGTTGCTGATGAGTCGTGTCGCCCGGTGCACCTTTCAGGTTCTGAATGGTCTCATTTGCGGTAGTGAGATCATCCTGAGCCTTCTTGAGCTTTTGGTTAGCATCGTCAAGCTGCTGCTGCAAAGCGTTCTTTGCATTACGCTCGTCCGTAACCTCTTTTTCAAGAGCGCCCAAACGGTCATCGACTTTCTTCATCTGGTCTTGGCTCAGAGAGATGGAATCATCCTCGTTAGGCTTAAACCCGTCTGTGATGGCAAGCAGTGTCATCACGTTCAAAAAGATTTTGATCATCGAATTGTTTTGTTTTTTTGCGGATTTGTTACGGAGCCAGGACGTCACCGCTTCCACCGGCTTCTGGAAGAACGATTTAGTTGGATTACCATTCTCATCGGTACTTGTTGAAGGTACTGACGGGAACGGTGGTAGTCCGAGTTCCTTACTATAGTTATTTGAAAAGAAATTTCTGAGGTTCTTAGTACGTGAAGCATCTTCCTTGTCATCACGAATACAGTCTATAAGACCGAAGTCAAGCGCATCCTGTGGCGACAGCCATGCCTCTTTATCCATCTTTGCCATGCATTCTTCAAGGCTCTTGCCGGACTTTTTGGCATACAAGGAAGCGATGACCTTGTCAATGGTATTAAGGTCTTCGCGTTCCTTTTGGTATTTGGCAATAATTTCGTCAAGTTGCTTTTTGTTTGCCGACTGCCATTCCATGACAGCGGTTGACGCATTATGAATAAGCATCAGGGAACCGTCAACCATATCAACAGACTGCGCTCCCATGGTGAGGAACGTTGCTGCAGATGCAGTCATACCAAGAATGTGCATGTGTACCTTGCCATGATCTTTTACGAGCTGGTATATCTCCAGACCTGCATCGACATAGCCACCAGGTGATGAGACGGCAATATGTACTTCCTCATCTTTGTGTGCTGCAAGGAAATCGCGTACCTCTTTAGCGGTAGTACCCTTCTGACCGGTCCACCAGTCATAAGCAACACCTATTTCTCCAGAGATGATAAATTGATATTCCATTTTTACCGTTGCATATTGATTTACTGCAAAGGTAAAAACAGGAAATTGCCTATAAAACTACCGATTTTACTTGATTATCGGTGGAAATCTGGCAGATGAATAACTAACGGTAACCTCTGTTAGTTGGTTATCGGAAAAATTATTGGGGTGGGTTTCCTGTTGGGTGATAACAGGGAAAGGTCGCTCATCAGAGCCAATAAGGTAGCGGACACCATCAGCAGTCTCACAGAGGAAGGCTAGCCTCTTGGCTTTCTTCAACCAATGATCGCAATAGTAAAAAACAAGTTTCGACTGAAAGACGCGGTTGCCGTCCTCTATCTTATCTGAGATAGTAAGTGCAGCCGGCTTTTTAAAATTCATCAATTCGCAAAACGGAATGTCGTCACTGATTTTTGCCTCGGTTTCTGAGAGACGAAGAAAACCAGATATCAACTGGCAAGAAACGTATGAGATTTTTATGATATTGTTAATTTGCATATCTGTACGGCTTTGTTCGTATATGTTTGGGAATGTACGGAAAAGTATTGTTCCGTTTGCACAAGTTCGGTGCTGGAAAAATCGTGGGGTCTTGTCGGTTTATTTTTTAGTTAAAATATTTTAATCGGGTTTGCGATTACGATTTTTCTTCATAAGGTCTATTCCCTTCTTTTTATAACTGTCCCTCATCCTATAGTACCGTTGCCGGATAGTATCAGCGTATTCAATGCTGATTCCATGTTTCTCACACCAGGCATAAATAGCGGTCATCGTTTTACACCCCAGCGCAGACATGTCCCCTAGTTCAGTCCACATATCTCTATTAAACAACATTTCACAACATTCGATGATGGCATCCTTGCCTCTCGGAGAAAGATAGTTGTATGTCTCTGCCGGTTTCGTTTTAGAGTCTGGGATGCGGATTGCGGTCAGATCATCACTGGCCGTATCAGGAAGTTTACCGTCAGGCAAACGGTCTATGAAATGATGAATGGTAGAGTTCTCTACACTCTGAGCAGGGAACGTGATTGGATTGCCTAATGAGTGAGTTAGAAACTGACTCACGAAAGGTTGTAGTTTGACATAGATGCAGAATTGACTCATATCCAACAGGTTTTGGCTGCAAAGTTACTAATTATTTGTGAATTTTCCAAGTATAACAGGAATATTCATGTTATTCAAAGAAAAATATCTCCCGTGTATATATATTGTAGTGTAGCATTTGTAGCATTGTAGCAAAAAGAATAATAGTATTGATTATCAAATAGTTATAATAAATATTATATGTTACATCCTATCAAAAATGCTACTACAATGCTACAAATAGACTACTTTTTTACAGAAATGCTACAAAATGCTACAATGATGCTACACTTTTATTTGTTTATAACTTACTGATTATCAGCCATGCACAATTTGCTACAAATGCTACACATTGTTTTTGATTTCCATTTTTTTACTATTCTGCAAAAAAAGAGCGATCATCTCACGATGACCGCCCTGCTGCGATGATAGATTATGAGCTTTAGTAAGGTGCTCCTTCCTTGTCTGGTTCGTCAAATGGCAATGTATCTTCCTGTGGCTCTGGTTTCACTTCCTCAAGTATCTCTCCTGCATAGGAGTCAAGAATGATGCCAAACTTCTCACTGATCATCTTGTAATCAAAATAGAGCGGTCTATCCTGATGCCATACGGTTTTCCATCCTGTAATTTTATCACCATCCATCATAGCTTCCTGTATCGGCTGTCCGTTGGTATTGAATTTCTTAAACCGCTCCGGATTAGATGCGGTGCCAAGGTACTCAGGCGATATCTGCAGGTAATGAAGAATAGACTCCGTAGGCAATAGTCTTTCGTCCATCTGCCTTCCTAACTGTCTATATGTCGCCAGCATGATATTCTTCCGGATCATCAGAATCTGGCGAGGACGCTCAAAGTTAATAGGATCCTTCTGTTTGTTAGTCTTGATGGTCTCTTTAGTCTTGATGATGTAGTCCTGTCCATACATAAAGATGCCTTTCTGTTGTGCAGAACTGATGATGTTCCAGAAGCCGGACACTTCATCAGTGCTTGCGCACATTTCGTTTTGCCGGATGATGCCGTTGACACATATTTCGAGCAGCTCATCATAAGTAAATGGAATATCAATGACACTTTCGAGAGCGAGGTAAGCGGAAAGCGGAATGAGCCAGTTCCGTTCTATTCGGTCCATAATCTCCCTGCCCTTCAGACGAAACTCAACATCTGCTTCCGCCTTTTTCCATGCTCCGCCAAAACTCGCCTCGAACTTCTCACGGTGTCGTAAGATGTCAAGCGTTATATGTGTGGCTCCCATCAGACGGTGGTGCAACAGTTCTGTAAAGCGGTTGCGTTCCTCTTGGGTATGGTGCTGCTTATCGTATGTAAGATATATCAGTCGGGTAAACAAAGCGATATCTGCGGTAGGCATTTCCTGACCGGTGATGATGATGCCGGAGTCCACTCTTGCCTGCTCACGTTTTTTGTCTTTGTCCATATTCATACGGCTTCTGCCGATTCCACCCCACAGGTCTTTGAGCCATTCTATTTTCTTGATATCGATGCCATTCTTGTATTCGTCAAGATGGATAAGGGCATTACTGACACTGGCCACTGCGTCTGCCAGTGCCGGAACCGATGCCGTCTCTATATTCTGTGGCTCATTATCGCTCATAAAGAAAGACATGAGGGTTTCTGCAAGTTCTGTTTTACCAGATCCTTTTGGACCAAAGATATTGAGTAGAGGGAAGAAACGCGCCTTAGGCTTAACAATGTCCCGGAAGAGTGTTGCAAGGTAGAAAGAGAGCCCTATCTTCGCATTATCACCGAAGACCTCTACAATCTTCTGGAAATAATCATGAAGTGATATGTTGGAGTAGGTCATGTGCCGGAACTTTCTTTCATTAGTAAAAAGTTCCGTAGAGTCTTTGTATAACTGCGACATGGCAGGGAGATAGAACTTACCGGCTTTGAGCCTGACAATACCCATTGCATCAACTGGCTGCCATTGTCCGTCTTCCTGTGCTCCGTTGCAGAAGCAGTAAAAGCCCTGTTTCTGCCAGCCTAACTGTTTAATCTCAACGGCTGTTTCAGTAACTTTTGCCAGATATCTTTGTAACTGTATCAAGGCTTCCTCTCCGGCAAGCCATGTATAGTTACCAATGCCAAGGAGTTTCTTTCGCAATGACTTTGCGGAAGTAAACACTTCCATGTCGAGTTCAATGATTTCTTTTCGGTCATCAGCATCATCATTGTCTATCTCAAACAAACGAACAGGACGGATATCATCTTTGATATGGAATAGAGGTTTCAATGTAAAGTTTGACCATTGAATCTCTGCACCGTCTTTGTTGGTACCATAATAGCAATGATGTTTTTCAATGAAACCGAACTGTCGCAGCATATCGATATCTCCGTTGGTCCGGTTTGTCCTACTCAGTTCTTCAAGTCTCCTGCGTTTAGCAGCCTTCAGAGCAAGGTTCCACTCGGCTTTGTGCTGGTATGTTCCAATCAGTTTTGATATGTATGCCGTCTGTGTAGTCTCATCTTTTATTAAGACAATCAGATCGCATATCTTATTGATAAGTGCCAGCCTGTCTTCAGTCGTTGCTTCATCATCCCATTCTTTCCTTGCATACCACACGAGGAATTCCTCTTCATTCAATGTCGAGAACTTTACCTGGTCTGTAATGTAACTATCCGGATCCATCTTTTTACCGGTATCGTTTGGAATCTCCCTCACCGAAACGGTAAATCCGCACTGAATGGCCATCGTTCCATTCTTGATGACATTCTTAAAGCCGGCTCCCAACTTCTCATTTCCTTTAGGAATATCGCTATCCGGGATGAAGCACAGCGTTGCGTTAAACCTGCGTAATAGTTCAAACTGATTCTTTGTCCAGGCACCGCCAAGACTGGCTACCGTGTTGAGGATGCCGAGTGACTGTAGTTTCATTACGTCCGGTCCACCTTCCACAAGATACAGTTTCTCTTCCTGCCTTGCCTTCTTTGCAGCCGTGTCGATACCAAAGACGCTCTGATCCTTTTTATAGATATCGCTCTCGCTGCTATTCATGTATTTGCGGTCTTCCTTGTCATCAAGCGTTCGGGCTGTCCAGCCTGTTATGCGTGAATACCTGTCACGGATAGGTATCATCAGGCGGTTGCGATAGAACGAGTAAAGGTTGCCGGTTTTCTCTGACCTTCGGACTACGCCCATTTCGCTTAGGATGTCAAGATCGAGGCTCTTCTTACTGCACCAGTTGACAAGATCATCCCATGAGTCTGGAGCAAAGCCTATACGCATTTCTTTGCAATAGTCTTTATCCCAACGGTGCTGCATGTATGACTTTGCTGCCCTTGCCTCAGGAGTCTTCATTTGTAGTTGTTCCTCAAAGTAATGGCAGAGATAGTCATTATAGATGAACATCGTTTCCTTTTTCTTCTGCCTTGCCTCTTCCTCCGGGGAAGCCTGTATGTCAGATTCCTTCAGGTCGATGTGGAGTTCATCTTTAAGGATTTTCTTCACAGCCAAAGGGAAAGGCAGGTTTTCCGCTTTCATGATGAAGCCGATGACATTACCACCTTCTCCACAGGAACCGAAACAGTGCCAGGTATTCTTGGCAGGTTGAACACAGAAACTCGGTGTTTTCTCATTATGGAAGGGACAACAAGCCCATAGGCGTGTGCCTTTTCGTTTTAGTTCACCGCCAACATACCGAGAAACAACATCCTCGATGTCAACGCGATCTAAAATCATGTCTATATACTTCTGTTCTATCATCGCAATATTTTTTAGACTCTGCAAAAATATTTCATTTCACCTTTTTCGGAAAATACGTGTTTTACATAATGCCTCGCAAAGTAATCTTGACATATTTACTTCTACAGCATTACCTATAAACTTCTTTTGCTCTGCCTGTGTGCCTATTAGAGTGTAATTTTCTGGAAAACCCATTATACGTTTGAGTTCTGGAATACGTAGCATGCGCATACGGATATCGGAAATTCCATAAAGTGCCATAAACTCTTTAATACGAACGGTAGCAGGACTGTCCGTTTCGTATATCTCAATACCTATTCCGTTTTCTGTGCTAATGAGGTATGGCGGCATCTTATCCATCCGTGCTATCAGAGTGAAGCAAGGCTTGTCGATGCTGCTTCCCTTATTGTCGAATTGTGGGTTCATCAAATATTGAATAGATACAACTTTCTGTTTAGGAGTTGTAAGAACAGCCGGACACGGTGTTTCGATATCTGATATTTGCCCTCCGCCACTATATTCATTGGTTAGGAACCTGCTTGTCACTAATCCGAGACGGTCTTTACACGTAAGCGTAGGCGCAGGAGTATCAACGGAAGTATTGAAACCTTTGCCGTAATGAGCAGATATAAAAGCATGATGGTCGCGGCAAGTGACGGTTCCTGCAGGTCCTTCAACACTGATATTCTTGCCAGATGGGGCTCCTCCGTATTGTTTAGACAGGAATTGCACTTTAGCCACTCCGAGCCGGTTCTGGACGGTAACTGTTGGGCAAGGTTCATCAATGCTCGGCGGAACATATTTGCCAGTCTTACCATTGACACTATTCCACTTTACAATGAAAGCTTCCTTGCCACCAGCAACAAATTTTATAAGACCAGCATAGATACGTTCTAGCGTTTTTTCAACGAGCGGTTTTTTTCTTCCAAAGATACTTTCTCCCTCATCTGTAAGGTCGAGAACCTCACGAACTGGCTTCCATGGCTTTAGATTATCCATGGGAAACAAATCAAGACGACCATAAACAGGGTTTTTCGCATGCGTAACCTTAGGCCATGATATTGCTCGGTAAGAACGTGAGAATTGTCCGAAGAAACGTTTGCGACTAGTATATGCTCCATAATCTGCCGCGTTGAGTATGCGGTAATCGAAGTAGTAGCCATAATTGCATACGTTTTTAATCCACCGCATATATGAAGATCCTTTGAATCTGCTTATAGGATGACCTTTATCATCGAGATCTCCCCAACACATAAACTCTTCTACATTTTCAATCTGTATATAGTCAGGCTTCAACGCTTCAATGTATCGGAACAAATGTTCTGCAAGCGTACGACTATCTGCGTCTCGCGGCTGACCACCTTTTGCCTTGCTGAAATTTGTACATTCCAGCGAAGCCCATAATACTATTAGTGCACCGGGATGAAGTTGGCGCGTTTGCTCTGTAAGCTCTATCAATGGGGAAAGTTCAAGTGTCTTGATATCCTCAGCGAAGTGGATTGCATCGGGATGGTTTGCCTTATGTGATGCTATGGCATTGGCATCGTGGTTGACACAGGCAATAACCTTAGCACACTTCGCACCGTAAATGGTTGCTTGCTCCACACCAGTAGATGTTCCTCCAGCACCACAAAACAAATCTATGTAATATGCTCTAATGTTGTTTTCCATAAAAATGAAACAATATTTAGAAGTCTTGAATTCTTATATTCGTATAGGTGCTGGAATTCCCAAACATGTTGAGTACCCATCTTCGAGCATCAACACATTCTATTCTACTCATTGGGCGAGAGATTATCACACGTTTCCCTCTTTTTGTTAATCCGGTCAAAACACTATACATATTCAATTCCTCTTTCTAAATGTCCAAAGTATAACGATCGCTAAGAAAAGTAACATTATCATTGCTATCTGTACGATGACAGGAGCAAAGCACCACCAGAGACTAATTTTGGGTTCGTCAAAGCATAACCATATCAAAATGGATGCTAATGTCATAATAGACGGAGCTGCAAAGCCCCACTTGTTTAGGTTTTTCTGTTTCATATCATTTAAATTTTAAGTCGTACAACTTGTTACGTTTCCACTCATCAACCTCGCATCGAGGATCGATCACTTCAGTTGAGAGTTCTTCTTCACTTTCTGCGGTGTAACTCCTTCCTGCGAAGTCCCATTTAATATAGACGTGGCTACCGTGTGCATAGACACTCCGCACGGCTCCTTTCCGCAAGACCATTTCGTCTATCGTTATAGCGCAGTTCAAAGAATCTATTGCTGTTTCAAAATCAAATGTTTTCATCACATAATTTTTTATTTATTCTTTCAATATATTTTTTGTACCTCATACACATTGCACCATTGATGCAATTACGTTTCACAATACAAAATTCACAATCCGGATGCATAGATAAAAATGAGTGGGGCGGTTGTGGCACGGGGAAGAAAACAACCCTTCAACCGCTACCCACTACTAGTTTTGTTTATAATTCTTAAGCTCTTCCTTCCAATCTCCTTTGAGAAGTTTGATAAACACATCACTACAATCCATTCCCCATTGCTCTTTTAGGAGTTTTAGCGCTCCAATGGCTATTCGGACATTGATGGCTATCACCATGTTCGCAGACATGAACGACATCTTTCTATAAACCTTGTCGGCAATATACACCATCGTCCTGCCAGCAGCCCAATGGACTTTATATAGTTCATCTGGATAGGTTATCAACTGTTTTGTTTTCATATCTTAAATATTATGTAAACGCATGACCTTGATGATCTCCCTACAGTTCTTTGCCCCCAACTTCTTTTTGATATTGTGAAGTTGAACCTTCACTGTAGAAGGTGCTTTTCCCAGCCTTCGAGCAATTTCATCAAAAGTTTCACCCCATAGATAGAGCTTCACAACCTCTTTTTCAGCCGGTGAAAGTCTGACTAAACTTTGAGGTTTACAAATGATATTTTCATCGGGGCATAATCCACGAAGCGGACATCTTACTTCCTCGAAATGTAGGATGTGATTCTCTATATCCGGTGTCAATAAATCATGTTCTCCAAAGTTACAACGTATAAAACGTTCAACAATCTTGAAGGCTGCTTTGTCCTGCTCTGCATGTGTTTTTGATTTCGGTTTGTAAATAAGCCGTAATCTTGACCATGCACCAGGGAAACGTTCACTAATCATCCCAAGAACCTGAACACACAAGTTCTTATTAAAGCGTGTCAGCCTTTTTTCTTCTTCTCCGTTTTCCTTGAAAAAGACCTTGCCATCCGGAGAAACCCTAAATTCTATATTCTCCATACACCTTCATTGATTGCTCTGATGATGTTTTCTGTCTCATCACGTCTTAACTCACTGACCGAATTTTCTCGGAGTTTTCCAGACATCGTAGTAGAGGGATAATCGTATCTCTGAGAGAGATAGCGAAGGAATTTACTTTTGTCCTTTTTGCTCAAATTTTGGTAGTAAACCTTTGGGTCTAACATCTGTGAATTACTCATAAAATTTTTGGTTTAACCGATTTTTAATATTAAATTTGTGTGCAAAAATAAAATGAAATATTTAATTTTCCAAATATCACGGGAATTTTTCTCGTGATTTAATGAAATTTTAACATATGAGGTATGTAGCATTTAGTCTGGACAAACTTCGGACAATATTAAAAGAGCGCGGTCTAAGAGACAGAGACCTTGTAAAACTCATGTACGGTGAAAAATCGCACCAAACCTTTGCATCTATCTTCACCAAAACATTTGGTGTAAAGAAACTAATAGATGCTTGCAACGCCTTGAACATACCAATGGACAGCCTCTTTGAGACGACTGAAGAATCTGGTAAATTTCCAAATATCACGGGAAATTATAACAATGTCAACAGCACTGTTATAAACAATGATCTTGCCACTCTAAAGTCCGAAAATGAGGCTTTGAAAATGTTAATAAAAGAAAAAGATTCTCGTATCGAGGATTTAAAAAGAAATCTTGATAAGGTCATAGAGTTGGCGCAACTCGGACAAAACTCGGACAATTCATAATACTTTTCAACGAAAATCAACTTGGGAAATGCCGATAAACAGGGGAGTCTTGAAACAAAAAAGGCAGGAAATCAAATCCTGCCTCCGCAACTACAGCAGCCTTTTCAGGCTGCTTTTTTGTTGGATTACGACTCCATGACTGCGCGGGCGTCATGCCCGAAGATAGGCTGCATCTCGGAAAAACTCAAATAAATTTGGTTTTTCGCTCGATTTGCA
>JAFTFC010000091.1 GCA_017449725.1 Prevotella sp.
AAGCACCCGATGAAGTGATGCTTGTTCTTGATGGTTCTACAGGACAGAATGCTTTTGAACAGGCAAAACAGTTCTCAGCTGTGACAAATATAACAAGTCTCGCCATTACCAAACTTGACGGAACAGCAAAAGGAGGTGTGGTGATTGGTATTAGTGATCAGTTGAAAGTTCCCGTTAAGTACATAGGGTTAGGCGAGGGAATGCAGGACCTGCAATTGTTCAACAAGCGCCAGTTTGTAGACTCTCTGTTTGAATAAAATATAGTAATGATAAAGAAGCAGGTAGACATTATTACGATGGGGTGCTCTAAAAACCTTGTCGACAGCGAGAAACTAATGGGACTTATGGAGCGTCACGGATATAAGTGCGTGCACGACAGCGAAGACCCTCAGGGTGAGATCGTTGTCGTCAATACCTGTGGTTTTATCAATGATGCAAAGGAAGAGAGTATCAACATGATACTCCAAATGGCACAATTAAAGGCAGAGGGACTGATAAGGAAACTTTATGTTATGGGTTGCTTGTCTGAGCGTTATCTTGCTGACCTCGAGAAGGAATTACCCGAGGTGGATGGCTATTATGGTAAGTTTAATTATCTGAAACTTTTAGGAGATTTAGATAAACTAGACAATATAGACAGTATAGAAAATCTTGAGAGAGTAGAATCCCAAACAGACAGGAAACTGACCACCCCTTCGCATTACGCGTACATTAAAATTAGTGAAGGTTGCGATCGTCACTGCGCATATTGTGCTATCCCACTTATTACAGGGCGGCATAGGAGTCGTCCTCAAGAGGACATTCTGAATGAAGTCCGCCAACTCGTAAAACGGGGCGTAAGCGAATTTCAAGTTATCGCTCAGGAACTGACCTATTACGGAGTAGACCTCGATGGTAATCAGCAAATAGCGGAACTTATTGAGCGTATGGCTGATATTGAAGGGGTTCGCTGGATACGTCTTCATTATGCTTATCCCGCTCACTTTCCTTGGGAGTTGTTGCGTGTAATCAGGGAAAGGAATAACGTGTGCTGTTACCTTGATATTGCACTTCAGCATATCAGTGATAATATGCTAACAGCAATGCGTCGTCATGTTACCAAGGAAGAGACCTATGAACTTATACGGCGTATGCGTGAGGAGGTACCTGGAATAAATATCCGTACTACTTTGATGGTTGGATTTCCGGGTGAGACGGAAGATGACTTTAAGGAACTCTTGGAGTTCACCCGTTGGGCACGTTTTGAACGCATGGGTGCTTTTGCCTACTCGGCTGAAGAGGGCACATGGAGTGGTGACAAACTTAAAGATGATGTTCCTGAGGAAGTAAAGCAAGAGCGTCTGTCGCGACTGATGCGCCTGCAACAAAGGATCAGTGAGGAAAAGTCTGCTGAGTTGGTGGGAAAAGTTCTTACAATTGTTGTTGACCGCCAAGAAGGTGAATACTTTGTTGGGCGTTCTGAATATTCGTCGCCAGAGGTTGATCCGGAGGTGCTGGTCAAGGAAGCGGAGAATCTTGAAATTGGAAAATATTATACAGTAAAAATAATAGGTTCAGAGGAATTTGACCTATATGCAACAACCGAAATATGAACAATAAGCAATTCATTCATGAACTATCCACTCGTTCTGGACATACACTTGATGAGACACAGCGTCTGGTGTATGACGTCATCGATGCTATGAACGAGAAATTTATGGAAGGAGAACCGGCAACGATACCTGGTTTCGGTACTTTTGAAGTAAAAAAGCGTTTGGAGAGAGTAATCGTTAATCCCTCTACGGGTCAGCGCATGCTTGTACCTCCAAAACTCGTGTTGTCTTTTAAGCCCATTGCTGCAATAAGTAAGAAACTAAAGAAGGGAGGACAAGAAAATGGCTAAGTCAATAGTGCAAGATCTCGCACGCTATATTAGCGTGAAGAGAAATCTCTCACAGAAAGATGCGGAGCAGTTTGTCAAGCAGTTCTTCGATATAGTAGGTGAGACACTCGAGCAGGACCCCTTGGTGAAAGTCAAAGGTCTTGGCACCTTCAAGATAATTGATGTGAAAGACCGTGAAAGCGTCGATGTGAATACAGGTGAGCGCATCGTTATAGAGGGACGTTCTAAGATTTCTTTCACTCCAGACAATGTTATGAAAGAGCTTGTGAATAAGCCTTTCTCGCAATTTGAGACAGTCGTGATAAATGAGGGTGTTGAATTTCCAGAGGAAGAAAAAGTTCAAGAAGAACCTACAGGTGAGGCGATAAGTAAATTTGCAGAGATTGCAGCGGATGATTCTTCTGATAATTCTTCCGATAATTCCACTGTCGAACCAACAGACAAGTTGCTGAATAACCCATCTGATGAGCCAATTAGTGATTCAGAGGAAGAACCTTCCGTTGTGTCTGCTGCAGAATCGGTTGAAGAAGATAAACCATCACGCTGGCCATGGATCTTAGCACTTGTTGCAACATCAGTAGTAATGTTCTGCGCTGGTTATTTCGTAGGTCAGCGTTGTTCTTCGCCCGCACCAGTTGTCGTTGCAGAGCCTATAGATACAATTGAGGTTGCTGATACTGCGACGGTGGATACCATGAAGACAGAAACCGTTGAAGAAGTTTCAGAGCCCGCTCCAAAGCAGGACGAAGTGTCTCCTGCTATGCAACAGGCTATGAATATCGTTGCAACGGGCGCATACATCATAGAAGGTACTCAGGAAGAAGTTGTAGTACGTCCTGGGCAGACAATTTCCAAAATTTCAAAGCACTATCTTGGTGACGGACTTGAGAGCTATGTTATAGTTCACAATGGAGTGACCGAGGTTAAGGAAGGAATGACTATTAAGATTCCAAAACTTAAGGTAAAGAAAAAGAAGAAGCAATAATAAATCAAATGTTTTGAATGCCGTTTTCCACGAGGAAAACGGCATTTTAGGTGCCTTAAAGTCTAAACTTTCTTAAACTAAATGAAGAAAAACCTTTTTTAAATATTATTTAGACATACACTGCCTCGGATATTGATAGAATGTAGTAATTTTGCGTGTTGAAAATACAAACGAAAAAAGAATACAATTATGGCAGAAGCTATTGATATCCGCGAGTTGAATACTCGCATAGAACAGCAGAGCGCGTTTGTCACTAACCTGACGCATGGTATGGACCAGGTAATAGTCGGTCAGAAACATCTCGTTGACTCTTTGCTTATCTCACTCTTAAGCGATGGACACATCCTCCTTGAGGGTGTTCCGGGTTTGGCAAAAACCTTGGCGATAAAGACTCTTGCTCAGTTAATTGATGCCGACTATAGCAGGGTGCAGTTTACGCCCGATCTTTTACCGGCAGACGTTATCGGAACGATGGTATACTCTCAGAAAGACGAGAAATTCCATGTTAAGCGCGGACCGGTATTTGCCAACTTTGTTCTTGCCGACGAAATCAACCGTGCTCCGGCAAAGGTTCAAAGTGCACTCCTTGAGGCTATGCAGGAACATCAGGTTACTATCGGCAGCGAAACCTTCCAGATGCCGTCGCCATTCCTCGTTATGGCTACCCAAAACCCAATAGAGCAGGAAGGTACATATCCTCTACCCGAGGCGCAGGTAGACCGTTTTATGCTCAAGGTGGTTATTGACTATCCGACAATTGAAGAGGAGAAAGCAATTATCCGTGAGAATATTCAGGGCGGTCTACCTGAGGTAAAACCGGTAACTACAGCTCAGGAAATTATCGATGCACGTGCTGTAGTCCGTCAGGTATATATCGACGAGAAGATTGAGCAGTACATTGCTGATATTGTTTTCGCTACCCGTTATCCTGATCGTTACGGACTCGGTGAGCTGAAAGAACTTATCGGCTTCGGCGGTTCTCCCCGTGCCAGCATCAATCTTGCCAAGGCAGCCCGTGCCTACGCCTTTATTAAGCGTCGTGGCTATGTCGTTCCCGAGGACGTCCGTGCTGTGGCTCACGATGTGCTTCGCCACCGTATCGGTCTTACTTATGAGGCAGAGGCTACCAATGTTACGAGTGAGGAGATTGTAAGCAAGATAATCAATAAGGTAGAGGTGCCATAATCTAGAATATCTAGTATATCTAGAAAATCTAGAAAGACTATGGATACAAGTGAGATTATAAAGAAAGTCAGGAAGGTTGAGATAAAGACGCGCGGTCTTAGCTCCAACATCTTTGCCGGGCAGTACCACAGTGCCTTCAAGGGGCGTGGTATGGCGTTCAGCGAGGTGCGCGAGTACCAGTTTGGCGATGACGTGCGTGATATTGACTGGAATGTTACTGCCCGTTTCCATCGGCCCTACGTCAAGGTGTTTGATGAGGAGCGCGAACTGACAGTGATGCTGCTGGTTGATGTTTCCGGATCGCTCGATTTCGGTACTCAGAAACAGACGAAAAGGGAAATGGTGACAGAGATTGCAGCCACCCTTGCCTTCAGTGCTATGCAGAACAACGACAAGGTGGGTGTGGTGTTTTTCTCAGATAGGATTGAGAAATATATTCCGCCAAAGAAGGGGCGCAAGCACATTCTCTATATCATCCGCGAGATGCTCGACTTTCAGCCAGAGAGCCGACGTACCGACATCACAAAGGCGGTGGAGTTTCTCACCGGAGTGATGAAGCGGCGCTGTACGGCATTTCTTCTTAGTGACTTCTATGTGCGCCAGGATTTCCGCCATCCGTTGACGATTTGTAACCGTAAGCATGATGTTGTGGCAATCCAGGTGTATGACCAGCGCGCTAAGGAACTACCCGATGTTGGACTCCTCAAGGTTCGCGATGCAGAGACCGGTCATGAGATGATTATTGATTCCTCGAGTAAAGCCCTACGTCGTGCTCATCATGACTACTGGGTAAACCGTCAGACGCAGCTTGCCGATACGTTTAATAGGAGTGGGGTAGACCATGTAACCGTTGCAACTAACGAGGATTATGTGAAGTCGTTGTTGCAGTTATTTGCTATGAGATGAAGAAGATACTATTAGCATATATTACCTTAATAACCAGTATTTTGAGTTCTGTGGCTCAAGTACAGGTTCAAAGTGAGATAGACTCTATCCAAATATGGATAGGAGAGCAGGCACACGTTACTCTCGATGTGTCCATGAAGCGTGGGCAGCAGTTGGTGATGCCTTTCTTCAAACCCTCCGAGATGATTACTCCTGGAGTTGAGGTGCTCGAATCTACTGATGCTGACACCACCGAACTCGACAACGGAATGGTGAAGGTTCGGAAGATATACACCCTCACCTCGTTCGATGAGAAACTATACTACCTTCCCCCGATGAAGGTACAGGTTGATGGCAAGGAATATGTAGCCAAGTCACTTGCGCTTAAAGTTATGACAATGCCGGCAGACACACTACACCCTGAGAACTTTTATCCTCCGAAGGATGTTCAGGACAATCCTTTCTCATGGGCAGAGTGGCGTGTGATGATAGGCTTTCTCCTCTTATCTCTGTTACTGGGTGTTCTCACAGCATATCTATACTCACGACTGCGTAAGGGTAAACCAATTATTAAGATGCCTGCTCGAATTGTCAAGAAAGTACTGCCTCATCAGAAAGCCATGAAATCAATAGAGCGTCTGAAGGCAGAGCATATGACAAGTTCGGAAAATCAGAAAGAGTACTACACCCGTCTTACAGATACCCTCCGCGTTTACCTGCAAGAGCGGTTCGGACTGAATGCTATGGAAATGACGTCCGACGAGATAATCGCCCGCTTACAGGAAACTGGCGACAAGACGATGATTGACGAACTGCGCATGCTTTTCTCTACAGCCGATCTTGTTAAGTTCGCCAAGTACTCCACATTGATTAATGAGAACGATGCCAATCTCGTGAATGCCATCGCTTATATAGACCGTACCAAGCAGGAGAACGAGCCGCAGACCGAACGCATAGAACCTGCTATTAGTGAAGAAGACAAGCGCACGTTGCGCTCACGAAACATATTGCAGACAGTGATATCAACCATTTTGCTACTGGCTATAGCCTCTTTGGTATATGCCTTGTGGCAGGCTTGGCTGCTGATGATGTAAAGAAGAATAAGTAAAAAGGCAAAAAATGGATTTCGTAAATAAAGAATACCTGTTGCTGCTGTTGCTGCTTATACCCTATGTATGGTGGCTGCTGCGTTGGAGGCAAAAGACTGAGCCTTCGATGCAGATGAGTGATACCTTTGCATATCAGAAAGCACCCAAGAGTCTGCGACAACGCCTGACATGGTTGCCCTCAGTGCTCCGTGGTCTTTGCTTCGTCCTTATTGTATTGGTGCTTGCACGTCCCCAGACCCATAACAGCTGGGGCAGCCGTACTACCGAGGGCATTGACATAATGCTTGCAATGGATGTCTCTACCAGTATGCTTGCACAGGACCTGCGTCCAAATCGTATGGAGGCGGCAAAGTCAGTGGCTACCGAGTTTATTGCCGATCGTCCCGATGATAATATCGGTCTGACGATTTTCGCCGGTGAAGCCTTCACCCAATGCCCTATGACCACCGACCATTCCTCACTGATAAACCTGCTTAAGAACGTTCGTACCGATATCGCGGCTCGTGGACTCATCGAGGACGGTACGGCGATAGGTATGGGACTTGCCAATGCCGTCACCCGACTGAAAGATTCCAAGACAAAGAGCAAAGTGGTAATTCTTCTCACCGATGGTAGTAACAATATGGGTGACATATCTCCACTTACCGCCGCACAGATAGCCAAGAGCCTTGGCATTCGCGTATATACCATAGCCATCGGCACCAAGGGAGTTGCTCCTTACCCTATGCAGGTAGGCGGAACAATCCAGTATGTCAATATGAAGGTGGATATTGATACCGAGACACTGTCGCAGATAGCGAAGATTGCCGACGGACATTTCTATCGTGCAACAAACACTGAGGAGCTGAAGAAGATATACAAGGATATCGACCAGTTGGAGAAGACGCGAATGAACGTCAAGACCTTCTCACGCCACTATGAGGCATACCAGCCTTTCGCTATTGCCGCTGTCCTTTTGCTCCTCTTGGAGATACTGTTACGTTTAACTTGGTTTAGGAGGATACCATAATGTTTAGATTTGAAGACCCCGTATACCTATGGCTCCTTGCCATCCTGCCCGTCTTGGTGCTGCTGCGCTTTTTCGTCTTGCGCCAGCAGCGCAGGAAATTGCGTCGTTTCGGCGACCCCGCCCTCCTCAAGGCACTTACGCCCGACGTGTCCCATTGGCGCCGTGAGGTTAAGTTCTGGCTTCTCCTTGCGGCACTTGCCATGCTCATCATCATGCTGGCACGTCCACAGATGGGAACAAAGATTTCGCGCGACAAGCGCAGTGGTATAGAGACTATTATCGCACTGGATATAAGTAATTCGATGCTGGCAACCGACGTAGCCCCCTCTCGACTCGACAAGAGTAAGATGCTGATAGAGAACATGGTAGACAATTTCACTAACGACAAGGTTGGTCTCATTGTCTTTGCCGGCGACGCTTTCGTGCAGTTGCCGATAACCAGCGACTACGTGTCAGCAAAAATGTTCCTCAACGGCACCGAGCCGTCGCTCATCGCCACCCAGGGCACCGACATAGCACGTGCAATAGAAATGGCTACCGAGTCGTTCACCCAACAGGACAAGATTGGTCGCGCCGTCATCGTTATTACCGATGGTGAGGACCACGAAGGAGGAGCTATCGAGGCAGCCGACAAAGCTCTCGAGAAAGGAATGCGTGTTTATGTCCTCGGTGTTGGCTCTCCCAAAGGCAGTCCAATTCCCGACGGCGAGGGCGGTTACTTGAAGGACAATACTGGTCAGGTAGTGATGTCGGCACTCAACGAACAGATGTGTCAGGACATAGCACGTGCCGGTGGTGGTGCCTATATCCATGTCGACAATACCAATATCGCTCAGGAACGACTCGACAAAGAACTGGCAAAACTACAGAAGGGCGACCTTGCCACTGTCGTCTATAGTGAGTACGATGAACAGTTTCAGGCATTCGGTGTGCTGGCGATACTCCTGCTTATTATCGAGATATGCATCTCAGAAAGCAAGAACCCGTTATTCAAGAACATAAAACTCTTCAAGAAACAATGAGACACTCGATATTGATACTCTTTATCGCCATTGCCGCTACGCTAAGCGCCCAGACCGACCGTCAGTTTATTCGTGAGGGCAACCGCCAGTACCGTTCCAAGCAATACGAACAGGCGGAGGTGTCGTATCGTAAGGCGCTGTCTAAAAACTCAGAGAATCCTCAGGCAGCCTATAATCTAGGATGTGCATTGATGATGCAGCAGAAAGATTCTGCTGCCCTCGAACAGTATAAGAAAGCTGCCGTGTTGGAGAAAGAAAAAGACCGCCTTGCCAAAGTGTACCACAACATCGGAGTGATGATGCAGAACCACCAGCAGTACGACCAGGCAATAGAGGCATACAAACAGTCGCTGAGGAACAATCCTCACGACAACGAGACACGCTATAACCTTGCCCTCTGTCAGCAGCTGCGAAAAAAACAGCCGCAGAATCAGAATAATCAGAACAACAAGAAGAATCAGAAAGACCAAAAGGACAAGAACGATCAGAATAAGGACAAGAATCAGAATAAAGATAACGACAATAATAAAGACGACAAGCAGCAGCAACCTCAGCCTCAGCCCGAGCAGATGAGCCGCGAGAATGCCGAACAGCTGCTCAATGCCGCCATGCAGGAAGAGAAAGCTACCCAGCAGCGCATGAAAAAAGCCATGCAGCAGCCTTCTCGCCGTAACGTACAAAAGAATTGGTAAATGAAAAGACTTCTACTACTAATACAACTTACACTTACTGCCGTCATGCTACAGGCACAGACACTGACGGCACATGCTCCTTCGCACGTTCAGACGGGCGAGAACTTCCGTCTAACCTATACTGTGAACACCCAGAATGTGGGTGATTTCCATGTGGGTAGCATTCCCGAGGGTCTTGAGATAGTCACGGGTCCCTACACCTCTTCGCAGTCGTCGTTCCAGATGGTCAACGGTCACACCAGTTCGTCGTCGTCTATCACCTACACCTTCATTATCTGTGCCATGAAGGCAGGTGCATATACCATTAGCCCGGCTCATGTCAATGCTGGTGGCAAACAGGTGGCATCCCACCCTGTGAAGATTACCGTCTCGGGTTCTGCTCCAAGCAATAATAACGGAGCACCAAAGATGCATGAGGACCGCGAGGACCGCCAGCCGCGACAGGCTGGCAGCACCATCAGCGAGAGCGACCTGTTTATCCGGGTTAGTGCCAATAAACAGCACATCCATGAGCAGGAGCCGGTGGTGCTGACTTACAAGGTGTACACCCTTGTGGACCTTACCGAACTGTCGGGAAAGATGCCCGACCTCACTGGCTTCCACACTCAGGAAGTGAAGTTGCCGCAGCAGAAGACCTTCCACAACGAGGTTGTCAACGGACGCAATTACCGCTGCGTTACTTGGAGCCAGTACGTTATGTTCCCGCAGATGACCGGAAAGCTCGAGATACCGTCGATAACATTCAACGGCACCGTGGTGCAGCAGAACCGTAACGTCGATCCCTTCGAAGCATTCTTCAACGGAGGCAGTGGATACGTTGAGGTGAAGCGCAGCATCAAGGCTCCGGGAATAACCATCCAGGTAGACCCGTTGCCGCAGAAGCCCGCCGGCTTCTCGGGTGGAGTGGGGCATTTCAATATCTCTGCCCAGCTCGACAAACCCACCGTTAAAGCCAACGACCCCGTAACACTGCGTGTCGTTGTTAGTGGAGTGGGCAACCTCAAGCTTATCAAGGAACCGCTGGTTAACTTCCCCAAGGACTTCGATAAGTACGATGCCAAGGTTACTGACAAGACAAGTCTAACCACCAACGGTGTAGAGGGAAATATGATATACGATTTTCTGGTTGTTCCCCGCAATCAGGGCAAGTACACTATTCCCGCCATAGAGTTTACCTACTACGACACCTCTGCTAACGCCTACAAAACGGTGAAGACGCAGTCGTTCAGTCTTGAGGTTGAGCGGGGCGACGGCACCAATGCCACTACCGACTATGCCCAGGCGCAGGATCAGGATATTCATCCAATTAAAACAGGTAAGACCAATGGCAAGGGTGTCGATGGAATGTTCTGGGGTAGTTCTGCCTACTGGACGCTTTTGGTATTGCTCATCGCCCTGTTCGTAGCTCTTCTCATAATCTTCCGCAAGCGTGCCGTCGAGAATGCCGACATTGTGAAGATGCGTTCGAAGAAGGCAAATAAGGTAGCCACAAAACGACTCCGCCAGGCAAGCCGACTTATGAAGCAGAACCGCTACGGCGAGTTCTACGACGAGGTGTTGCGTGCCCTCTGGGGTTATGTCGGTGACAAGCTGAATATCCCCGTCAGCGAACTCTCGCGCGATAATATCTCCGAACGATTGATACAGCGCAGTGTCGACGAAGATACCGTCAGCAGTTTCGTTGGTGCCATCGACGAATGCGAATATGCGCGCTATGCCCCGGGCGATGCTGCCGGAAACATGAACAAGACATTCACTACAGCCATGAGTGCAATAACAAAGATTGAAGATGCCATGAAGGTTCGTCGCAAGAGTAAGGCTCCGTCGACTGCCGTATTACTGCTGCTCCTGTTGCTCCCATTGTCTGCCAATGCTTTCACCAAGGGCGATGCAGACAAAGAGTATTCTCACGGCAACTACCAGCAGGCAATCCGCGACTATGAAGAGCTGCTGAAGAAAGACAAGAGTGCTGAACTCTATTACAACCTCGGCAACGCCTACTACCGCACCGACAATATCACCCACGCCGTACTCTCCTACGAGCGTGCGCTACTGCTGTCGCCCGGTGATGACGATATCCGTTTTAATCTTCAGATGGCACGCTCCAAGACCATCGACAAGATTACACCCGAGTCAGAGATGTTCTTCTTTACATGGTACAGGGCACTCGTCAGTCTTACCAGTGTCGACGGCTGGGCTCGCATAGCCATCGGCAGCATGGTGCTCGCCCTTATTCTGGTGCTCGTATATCTCTTCGCCCAGCCAGTCTTACTACGCAAGATTGGTTTCTTCGGCGGTGGCGCCCTCCTTGTAGTGTTCCTGCTATGCAATATCTTCGCCTTCCAGCAGCATTCCATCCTTCAGAACCGTACCGGCGCCATTGTTATGTCGCCCTCGGCAGCACTTAAGAAGACCCCCACGCAGCAGGCAAAGGACAACGGCGTCATTCACGAGGGAACGCGTGTTGAAATTATCGATGACACCATGCAGGACTGGAAGAACGTTCGACTTGCCGATGGCAGGGAAGGGTGGATTCAGAACTCCAAGATAGAGAAGATTTGAATATAGATAGAGACATACTGCTATTCTTTAACAATGGCGGGAGCGAGGCTCTCGACCCAGTCATTATGCTACTCACTACTTCGTGGGTATGGATTCCCCTATACCTCGTACTTATTCTCTATATTCTTCGTCGCTATCCCCGTCGGGCGGCATTTACTATTATTGCCTTTGCCATTGTGTGCGTTCTTTGTACGGCGGGAGTAAACGAACTCCTCGTCAAACCCCTCGTGGCGCGTCCACGTCCTCTTTTTAGTGCCGACCTGCAGGGCTTGCTCCGCCTCGTCGACGGCTTCCGTCCCTCCGGCTATAGCTTCTTCTCGTCGCATGCCGCCAATACATCCACTCTTGCAGTCTTCCTCATCCTCGTTCTGCGCAGATGGTGGATTATGGTCATCCTCGTCGCCTACTCCCTTATCAACTGCTACACCCGCCTTTACCTCGGTGCCCATTATCCCAGCGATATCCTTATCGGTCTCTCCGCCGGTATCTTCGTCGCCGTTAACGTGTATTCATTTGGCAAGAAAAAATATTTTCCCTGATTTCCTTTGCTGGTAACGATAAATTATTTAAATTTGCAGCGTGAATAACCAAAAGTACGGGATGGATGGAGATAATATTGAACGAGTACCACAAGAAGGTGAATGCCGAAAAGAAGGCGAGTGTTGCCTATTGGAAGTTGCATCCGAGGTCGCGCAAAGAGTCCTTGAGGAGATTGAAGCTCTTGCGGGAACAGCGTCTTGCAAATCTGTCCAATTGGTAAGACTTCGTAAATGGTCAGCACGACATTTTTGATGCTGTTGACGGTAATGTTCTTGTAGGTGGCGATGGGCATTTGTATTTTATTGATACGATAATCTTCCCAAGCAACACCGGCGGCTTTGAAACATACCGCAGTCTCTCTCCCCACTTTTCCAAGCCAGAATAAATTTTTTTAGGTTCCTCCAAATTCTATTTTTCGAAAAAAGGTTCCGCGTTACGCAAAGCCAGTGTTTATCGGGGGGATAGGAAGGGTGGGAAAACTTAGGAACATGATGGGGGAAAATATTTTTCAAACTTTTCTGTATAAAATGATGTGTTATCGAAAACTTTGTGTATTTTTGCAGCGTAAAAAAAGGAATGAAATATGTGTACAATAACATTAGAGTATAATCAGAATAGTGCACTGGCAAGACGCAAACTTGCAGCACTTCTCGCCACAGGACTATTCATTAAAAAGGAACTTCTGCCATATCAACCAACACCTGAGGATGTGGAAGAACATCGTAAATTGCGAGATGCTGTACTTGAACATTCTCGCAAGAGTATGTCTCATGTAATTGCGCGCTACTTATGAAGTATCATCAGAGAGATATCGTTGAGGTTAATTTCCTCTTTCCAGACGGTACATTCAAGCCCCATCCCGCAATTATTGTTTCGAACGATGAGTTGCAGGAAGATGAGGACGGTATGTTTTATCTTGTGTTAATCACTTCTAACGATTGGTTAAACCCTCAATACTCTTACCCGCTTGCCGACGAGATGGTTGATGGTTTCACATTCACTAAACCAAGTCTCGTGAAGTGTCAAATTATCACTGGCAACATTGAGCGTGACGTGAATCGCCGTCTCGGATCGATTAAACAGAGGTACTTCGACGAAATTGTTGATAAGATTATAGAATCTATCTTCTGATATTTTCCCAAAAAGGTTGGCTTTTCCCATAGGCGCCGAACTTCGTTTCTGCGTTACGCAAAGCCAGTGTTTATCGGGGTTTTGAATTTAGGCTCCTCGAGAAAAAGGTTTTCAAAAAAAGTGTCAGCCCTCATGTTTTTTCTGTTCCGCGGCATGACGGCTGACACTTTTTTCGTAAAATTAAATTTGGAGGAGCCTAAAATGGCGGTGGGTCGGAATATGAAATCCGGTGTGGATATTTATGCAAAAGGCGGCTCAAAAACGCCATAAAATAACCCTTTTCCGAGTTTTCTTATACCTTAGTCTGACCGTGGAATAACTTTAGTCCGAGTAAAGTTATACCTTGGTCCGACCATGGTTATTCCACGGTCGAAGTAAAGTTATACCATACTCTGCATATAAATACGGCAAGATGCATATATATAAGCGCGTAACGCGGAACCTTTTTTCGAAAAATAGAACTTTGGGGAACCTAAAATCAGAGTACTTTGACTTTGACTTCGTCGAAGTTACGTACGCTCGACAAACAAAAGAACTCTTTTGTGTTGCTTTGATTTCAAACCAATGAGATTAAAATCTCCAGGTTTATAAATCAAATCAAAAAATAAACTAAGGTTTATTTTGTTTTGTGCTCGCTAAATTGTAACTTTGTACCCATGAATACGAAACACATAAGGATAAGCGAGTATAATTACCCATTGCCAGAGGAGCGGATTGCCAAATATCCGGTGAGTCCGCGCGACCATAGTAAACTGCTGATTTACAGGCACGGAGAGGTGGGGGAGGACATGTTCTACAACCTGCCGAAATACCTGCCGAAGGGGGCACTGATGGTGTTCAACAACACCAAGGTGATACAGGCACGCATCCACTTCCGCAAGCAGACGGGCGCTCTCATTGAGGTGTTCCTGCTTGAGCCGGCAGTGCCGTCGGACTACGAACTGATGTTCCAGCAGAAGGAGCGCTGCCAGTGGCTCTGTCTGGTGGGCAATCTGAAGAAGTGGAAGGAGGGCGAGCTGGTGCGCGAGATAACCGTTGGCGGTGCTACTCTGGAGTTGCGTGCTGAGCGCTGCGGCGAACAGGGCACCAGTCAGTTGGTGGAGTTCTCGTGGACTGCACCCGGCAGCGGCAGCATCTCCTTTGCCGAAATCCTCGATGCAGTGGGCGAACTGCCCATACCCCCATACCTTAACCGTGATACCGAGGAAGGCGACAAAACCACATACCAGACGGTATATTCGAAGATAAAGGGCAGTGTGGCAGCCCCGACCGCCGGACTTCACTTCACCGACGAGGTGCTTCGACAGATAGACGAGAGTGGGGTAGAGCGCGAAGAACTCACCCTGCACGTGGGAGCCGGAACCTTCAAGCCCGTGAAGAGCGAAGAGATAGCCGACCACCCCATGCACACCGAGTACGTAGCAGTGCGTCGCCACACCATAGAGGCGCTACTCAGGCACGATGCAGAGGCAATCGCCGTAGGGACAACCAGTGTGCGCACCCTCGAAAGCCTTTACTACATGGGCTGTAAGGTGGCAGAGAACCCCGACCTTAGTGAGGCAGAGTTGCATGTAGAGCAGTGGGAACCCTACGAGCAGGCTCAACGGCTATCGGCTGTGGAAGCCTTTCAGGCGCTGCTCCGCTATATGGACCGCCACGGGCTCTCTACCCTGCACAGCAGCACGCAGATAATCATCGCCCCCGGGTATGAGTACAAAATAGTAAAGATGCTCGTAACCAACTTCCACCAGCCCCAGAGCACCCTCCTGCTTCTGGTGAGTGCCTTCGTCAAGGGCGACTGGCACAAGATATACGACTACGCCCTCGCCCACGACTTCCGCTTCCTTAGCTATGGCGACAGTAGCATTTTAATTCCTTGAAAAGAATAAGTAAACATAATATATGAAACACGGATTTATCACAGTAGCTTCGGCAGTACCGTCAGTACGGGTAGCCGACACGACGTTCAACGTTCAGCAGATAGAAAACCAGATAGTGCAGGCAGAGGGTAAGGGCGTAGAGATAATCGTATTTCCCGAACTGTGCATCACCGGCTATACCTGTCAGGACTTGTTCCGTCAGCAGACGCTTCTTGAGGAGTCGGAGAAGGCGATACTCTTGTTGCTCGACTTTACACGTCAGCTCGACATTATCTCGATTGTCGGAGTGCCCGTGGTGGTGGGAGACCTGCTGCTCAACTGTGCCGCGGTAATTCAGCGCGGCGACCTCCTGGCGCTTATTCCGAAGACCTTCCTGCCAAACTACAGTGAGTTCTACGAGAAGCGCTGGTTCGCATCGCTTCAGGAACTGCGTCCAACGGAGATTCGATATGCCGGCAACACCATAACTGTGCGTCCCGATGCCACACTCTTCCGCACCTGTGACGGAGTGCTCTTCGGAGTAGAGATATGCGAGGACGTGTGGGCTCCGGCTCCACCGAGCAACCTTCTTGCCCTTGCCGGTGCCGAACTGATATTCAACCTCTCTGCCAGTGACGAGCTGTTAGGTAAGCACCGCTACCTCTGCGACCTGCTGGCACAGCAGAGTGCCCGCACCATGACAGGATATGTCTACAGCAGTTCCGGATACGGCGAGAGCACTCAAGATGTGGTCTACGGCGGTAATGCGCTGATATACGAGAACGGTCAGTTGCTCGGGAAGTCCGAACGCTTCTCACTGCAACCACAGATGGTGATTCAGCAGATAGACGTAGACCGCCTCAGGGTGGAGCGTCGAACCAACAGCACCTACGTCAACGCACAGCGGAAAACTGCCGACAAACCGCTGCAGATAGTAAACTGCCACACCATTCAGCCGCGCGACTTCGAACTGCTCCGGCAGTTTGATGCCACCCCCTTCATACCGAAGGGTGAGAATACTGCAGAGAGTTTCGAGGAGATACTCAACATACAGACCTGCGCACTCGCAAAACGACTGGAGCACACCAACTCGAAGTCAGTGATTATAGGTGTAAGCGGCGGACTCGACTCGACGCTGGCACTGCTTGTATGCGTGCGTACGTTCGACAAGCTGCAACTGCCCAGGAAAGGAATCGTGGGTGTGACGATGCCAGGATTCGGCACTACCGACCGCACCTACCATAACGCCATAAAACTGATGGAAAGCCTCGGCGTGACCATTCGCGAGATAAGCATTGCCAAGGCAGTGACTCAACACTTCGAGGACATCGGTCATGACCTGTCAGTTCATGACATAACATACGAAAACTCACAGGCGCGAGAGCGTACGCCGATACTGATGGACCTGAGTAATCAGCTCGGCGGACTCGTCGTGGGAACAGGCGACCTCTCGGAACTCGCCTTGGGATGGGCGACATACAACGGCGACCACATGTCGATGTACGGAGTGAATGCGGGAGTGCCTAAGACCCTTATCCGCTTCCTCGTGCGCCACATTGCCGAAGAGGCTGGGGGAGAACAGAAGAGCATTCTTCTCGACATCGTCGATACTCCAATAAGTCCTGAGCTGACGCCTGCCGATGAGGAGGGAAACATAAAGCAGAAGACTGAAGACCTTGTGGGTCCCTACGAGCTGCACGACTTCTTCCTCTACTATTTCCTGCGCTTCGGTTTCCGTCCTGCTAAAATATTCTTGCTTGCGAGCCAAGCGTTCCGAGGTCAGTACGACGAGACGGTAATCAAGAAGTGGCTCGTAACCTTCCTGCGCCGGTTCTTCTCGCAGCAGTTCAAGCGCTCTTGTCTGCCCGACGGACCCAAGGTCGGAACGGTGAGCCTGAGTCCGCGCGGCGACTGGCGCATGCCGTCGGATGCCGTCAGCAGCATCTGGGTTCGTGAAGCCGAGAGTCTCTGATATAATAAATTCACTTTCGTGTCGTTATAATAAATAATGGAGAAGAAAATAAAGAGTCTGATGATGTGCTGCGCGGCACTACTGCTGTTCGCAATAACATCGTGCACCGATGACGAGTCGTTCACTTCGTCGTCGGAGAACCGGCTTACATTCTCTTCGGACACGATACGAATGGACACGGTATTCTCGAGAGTGCCCACGCCCGCGAAAACCATGTGGGTGTATAATAATTCGGGCGACGGCCTACGATGCACCAACGTTCGCCTGCAGAACGGAAACCAGTCGGGTTTACGCGTTAATGTCGACGGCATCTACCTCGGCAGCGAGGTAGGATACCAGACCTCAAACGTTGAGATTCGTGACAAGGACAGTCTGCGCGTGTTCATAGAACTGACCTCGCCGGAGATGGGTTACGATGATCCGCAGCTGTTACAGGACAAACTGCTGTTCACCCTGGAGAGTGGGGTGGTGCAGGAAGTTCCGCTCGAGGCATTCTCGTGGGATGCTGAATTGATTCGTGACATGGTTATTTCGCGCGACACTATCTTTGAGGGCAATAAACCCCGAGTAATATATGGAGAAATGAAGATCAACGAGGGAGCCACGCTGACTCTTGCACCGGGAACCCAACTCTATTTCCACGGTGATGCCGGGATGGAGGTAAGCGGCACGCTGCGCTCACTGGGAACAGCAGAGGAGAACGTGGTGCTGCGAGGCGACCGTCTGGACTATATGTTCGACTACCTTCCATACGACCTCGTGAGCGGACGGTGGAAAGGACTCGTCTTCCGTGAACCATCGTACGACAACATCCTTCAATACACCGACCTGCACAGTGCCAACGATGGTATTGTATGCGATTCGGCAGACATCTCCCGACCAAAACTCACCCTCCAGTCATCGACGATACACAACAGCCAGGGCTATGGACTGTATGCTACGCATTGTCACATCGAGGCATATAACTCGCAGATTACCAATGCTCTGCGCGACTGTCTCTGCTTCTACGGCGGTGAGGCGCTCCTGATTCATTGTACCGTAGCCCAGTACTATCCCTTCGACTCTATGCGCGGATATGCCCTTCGTTTCCAGGCAGCCAAAGATCTTCCGATGGTGCTGCTGTGTGCCAACAGCATAGTGACGGGATATGCCGAGGACGTTATTCTCGGTGGTCAGGAGAATGACGACGACGAGATTGACTATCAGTTCGTAAACTCAATACTGCGCAGTCCTGAGGTTGACGACAAGGAGCGATTTGTAAATATAATGTGGGAAGATCCCAAGGACACCACCGAAGTGTGGGGTGAGAAACACTTCATGCTCGTGGACCTGCAGCGACAGCACTACGATTTCCATCTCGCAGCGGACTCAAAGGCGAAAGACTACGGAAGTGCTGACTACGCCCTGCCGCTCGACCGCGACGGCAGCAGCCGTGACGACAAGCCCGATGCAGGTTGCTTTGAAGTAATAGAGCCGAAATCTTAAGAGTGTCGTAATATCGAAATATCGTTATATCGTAATATCGAAAAAA
>JAFTFC010000092.1 GCA_017449725.1 Prevotella sp.
AGATTAGGGTCTTCAACCAGTTTCGGATTGAAACTGCCAAACGGTACGGCTATATTGTGAGTGTATATTTTTTCGTTCTCCCACGTCCTCTGATTAATGAACGTGGAGAATTGTTTCCTAAACGATTCTTCTGTTAACGCAACGTAGGCGGGAACAAACTCAAAGATCTTCTGTCTTTCATCTGATGCCAGGCTGCACCATTTCTTTACCAAGTCCTTTGTACGACCAACTTTCTTGCCATACAGATTCCAAATATTTTCAAACTGCTCAACTGCGTTAGCATCTGCGTTAGATTGTGCGTTAGTCCTACGTTTGAAACCTTTGTAACTATCACATTTACAAAAAGATACAAATTGTTGTTTTGCGTTAGTGGCTGCGTTAGATTGTGCGTTAGCTATAACATTTTCACGCAAAAGTTTCTGATGTATTGTGCGAACCTGCTGGTATGGTATATTCGTAACTTTTGACACTTTCCTGTCACTAAATTCAACAGTACCGTAATCATCTGCCGACAGTAGTAAATTTATCATCACCAACTGCTCAGTTGGAGAGAATCTTTCCAAAAAAGCGTTAGTAATAGTTATATCCATAGCAACAACTACCTACTATTAATTAAAGATCTTGTCCTCCTGTTCATCGAGCCACAAGACTTTCTCACCTTACTTAGATAATGAGGATCTTTCTTCAAACCTAAAAATCTCGCCTTGTAAGCAACCATGCTGACAGAAATGCAGAGGTGTTTCGCAATCTCCGCATTTGGCGTATCCGGATACAGAACTTTCAGTAATTTCCTTTCTTCTCCCTTATCCATATTTTATATATAAAAAGTTGAGCCGCATGAGGTCAATCACACGGCTCTTGCGACCTGCTCCCACCAAGGGCACATCTTACGATGCTACGCCGAATCGAACGGCATTCCTTCTTACCAAACCTCGGTCAACGAGTCGGAATTGAACCGACATACTTTCTTGATCAGAATGGTAGATTATCATTACTGCCACCATTCTGAGGATTACCGTAAGCATCCACCTGTGGAGGGAATGGCTGCTGTACCTGTTGGGATGCCGGTTGCTGCATAGCAGGAGGTTGCTGCTGCGTGGCAGGTTGCTGCTGCGTGGCAGATACCTCCTGTCCTTCCCTTATAACGTTGTAGCAAGAAATCTTCGCAAACCACCTTCCTTGCCACTCCCTGCCATCAATATTAAAATGGATGGTCAATGATTCACCCATCTGGATATTGAACTGGCGCAGCTTGTCTTCACCGAACACCTCAAAAGGTACTCTTCTCGGATATTGCTCATTGGTCTCCAGGACAAACGTCTGTGTCATCCAAGGATTTCCCGTGCGTTGCGACACGCCACTACTGATCGGCAGTATCGCTATTATTTTACCTGATACTTCCATACATTACTTGTATTCGTTGATAATAGACTTCAGAGCGTTGATACGACCGATTTGCTCTCTCAGATAGTCAACGGCAAGTTTTGTCCGTTCCAAAAGAAGATTCTGCATTTCTTTCTCAGCCGGAATGCGCAACACCTTTAGTTGCTTCGATTTCGATGTGCGTGGGTCGTAACTGATGAAGTCGCAATACTCAATGTCAGTGTCAAACTCCCTGCTCACACAAAGCATATTGTACTGACATTGCACATAGTATTGTAGATTATCATCCTTTAAGTCCTCTGGCTTCTCATAGAGGAAGTGTCTCAGGTGAACGGCAGGATTGAAAGGCGACTTGATTTCAATGATACCTTTGCAACCTTTGTCATCTTCGACATTCCGAATAATGCCGTCAGGACTGCCACCTGCAAAGTTCTCAAACTCTTTGAGCGGAATAAAGGGAACATCAAGAACCTCACAGCCGGTCCCGCTGGCATACCTGTTCTTTGCATCGTCTTCCCAATATGTGCCCCATTGCATAGCCATGTTAGAAGGTTTGTCTTCTATGTACTCCGTGAAAGAGTTGTCGGGCATATACATTTCGGCTACCTTTTCATCGAGATAGGTGTACGTTCCAACACTAAAAGGTATTTCCACTTTCTTTGTCTCAGGCATCTTTGCCCTCGGATGCTCGGTACGAAACTGTTCCTGCTCTTCCTTTGTCAGAGGAACATCACCTTTTCTATTGTTCAGTAACACATAGCATTCGGAGGCGGTTATTTTACCTTTACGGGCAAGATACCACTCAGTAGTTCTCTGTAACTCGTTTGCCATCACTTCCCGCTTTTATTACCGTTGTCAGCCGCCTTTCCAGAATCGTTTCCTTCTGGAAATAATCCCTTACTCGGATCAACCTCTTCGGCAGTCGCATCCTGTACCTGTGCAACGTTGTCGATGTACACAGCTTCAAAGGTGTCGATATTGATGTCCTCGCCGTCGATACCGTTTGCCTTGACTACTGCCTGGTCAAACTTGATAGCCTGCTGAATGGTAATACTCTTCGGGGCATACTTTGAGAACAGAGCCTTCAGGACGGTCTTACGTGCCATTGCGTCAAAG
>JAFTFC010000093.1 GCA_017449725.1 Prevotella sp.
CTCTGTATATACAGTCTTGGTGGGAGCAGTCGTAATAGCAATGCTGCTAAGAGTAGGTGCTGCTTCTACTGTTATTGTTGCTGTTGCTTCGCCAGCATTGTATGTAGTAGTTGCTTCCTGCTCTGCCTTTACGGTAACGCTTCCTGCTGCTGTACCAGTAATGATGCTTCCGTCGATTGAGGCATAAGAATCTCCAGCCGTTATAGAATAGGTTACGTCGCCGGTGCTGTTACTTGTGAAGAGTGTGCTAAGGTCTAATGTCTTGCCAACTCGAACATTTCCGTTGTTGAATGTAATAGTCGGGTCTGTCTTGGCAACAGGCTTTGCAATAGAAATAGGACCAACGCCTACATTAGATCCCTTAGTGAATAAGAGTCTAACATATTTTGTTGCAGTTTTAAAACTCTGAGTAGTTTTTAATTCATGCGTAGAGTTTTGGCTGCCGCTAATGGTTAATTGTTCAACGTTTGTAAAGTCTTCTCCATTAGAAGATTCCTGAATAGTTATGTAAGAGGTAGAAGCTCCTCCTATCATTTTAACTCCAATAGTAACAACTCCAGGCTGGCTATCTGTCTTGATTTGTATGTAGTCACCTGTATTGTCGAATTTAACCATATATGGCGTATTTGATGCGGCATAGTCTGAGCCTAATCCTGAAGCAGTGACACCATCTTCTGCCAACAGATTGGTTGAGGAACCACCTGCCCATTCATAAGGTAGAGTAGCATAGTCAACAACAGGATGACCTTGAGTTATAAGAACATCTTTTGTTGCAGTTTCAGTAGTATTGTATGTATATGTAAGTGTTACTGTTGCTACGCGGTTTGTTCCTCCTTCATTGACAGTGGCAGTGAAGGGTACGTTTGTTCCACTGACACTTCTAAGGGTCAGCCAGGCTGCTTCTGTTTTCTTTGCTGCAGTCAATATACCCCCGGCAACCGGGTTGTTAATTGTGCTTTCAATTGTACCAGCTGTGGTGTCGTAGTCAATATTAACATTGTTAGCAGAAATCGTTGGCTCAGCGGGACCGGAAGTGTAAACTAATTTAATGTCGTCTAATCGAACATTTGAAGAACCAGAACCAGTAAATACAATTACAATTTGATTCATACTTGTAGTGACTCCAGTAAAAGTAAGAGTATGTTTTCCTGCTGCCTTTTCAGAGAGACTACCAGAAATGCCTGTCGTTGTTGTACTTACACTGATTGATTGATTATTTGTATAAAATGTAAGAGTGAGATCGCCTTCAATATTGTTCAGTGGAATTGTAGCAGAGAAAGTTCCATTTGATTTACTGACTAACAGCTCGGGAGCAGTCCCGCCTGCTAGATTATCCTTATAAATTTTTGTTATTGATCCTCCATCTGTGCAAACATATGAATAAGTTCCTCCGCTCGGAATGTCGTTTGCCGAATAAGTGCTAAAATCTTCTTCCCACATGGTAACGGTATCCGCCCACGCATTCCCGACGCCGCCGATGACGAGCGCAATCAGTAAGAAAAGATGTTTAATAAGAGTTCTTTGTTTCATTTTGTTTTTAGGTTTTATTGTTGTTATTTATTTTGTTGTAAATTCTGTGATTTAAACGGCGACGCCAGTACGCATGACATCGTCATAAAGGGGAGAATGACTCTCCTCTTCCATAAGTACAGGCTCAATCAGAGTGCTTACTTTGCGGACATCGCGCCACAGGCTTTTGGTCCAAAGCCACCAATTGTCTCCAAACGACGGCACTATCACCGCTACGTCAATGTCGCTGTCTGGACGTGCGTTGCCTCTGCTATACGAACCGAACATGTAGACCTTCGCCTCGCCATTGAAACGAGGGACAATCACTTCCTTGTAGCGTCGTACAAGATTCAGTGCTTCGTCTTTTCTAAGAACCTTTGCAGTATCCATTTTTATTCTGCCTGCAAAGATATAAAAGATTATTGAGACAGCAAAATAAAAAGGGATAATTATTTTTTCTTTTGTTTCTCACGCGCACGCGCGCGCACGAGAAATGTTTGTTTTTTATTGCCACTGTTGCCACTTTTGCCACAAAGCCCCTGTTCATCGGGGTTTCGCGAGTGGCAAAATAGGTGGCAAAGTGGCAAAATACTCCCAATTCGGGTTCTGGGTTACGAGAGGAGGGGCTTTCGAATTGCGAAAGAGTGTCCTTCGTAATTCGAAAGAGTGTCCTTCGTAATTCGAAAGAGCCACTTTCCCGTAACGAAAGAGACTCTTTCACGCCACGACAGTTTATTGAAAGTGACGATGTTTTTGTTAGAAATTAGCGTTAAAAAGTTGTTAAAATGGGGAGAGAAATGTCACTTTGTCACTATTTTGCCACTCGCTAACATTTTGATTTCAAGGATTTTAACCCTAAAGTGGCAAAAGTGGCAACAAAAATAAACATTTCCCGTGCGCGTGTGTGCGCGAGAGAGAAATAAAAATGAGAATTTTCTTTGTATTCTGCTTACTTATTCGTATCTTTGCAGGCAGATATTGAAAAACAATTAATAATTAGAATACTATGGCAAACGTACCTACTCCGCACATCGGAGCACAGCTGGGCGAAATCGCCGAGACTGTAATTATGGCGGGCGATCCGCTGAGAGTGAAATTCATGGCAGAGAACTTCCTTGAGAATCCTGTCCAGTTTAATAACGTAAGAAACATGCTCGGCTTCACGGGTACCTATAAAGGTAAGCGCGTGAGCGTGATGGGTCACGGCATGGGCATCCCCTCGATAGGCATCTACTCGTATGAGCTCTTCAACTTCTACGGAGTGAAGACCATCATCCGTGTGGGTTCTGCAGGAACTATCAGCAAGGACCTTAACGTGGGCGACCTGGTGATTGCCCTCGGCTCGTGCACCAATTCTAACTACGCTTCGCAGTACGAGCTGCCCGGAACATTTGCCCCGATAGCAGACTTCTCGCTGGCTCGTGCCGCTGCCGACACCTGCGACCGACTGGGTTATCACTACAAGGTGGGAAATGTGTTCTCGTCGGACACCTTCTACACTGAGAATGCGCACAACGACAAGTGGATTAACATGGGAGTGCTGGCGGTAGAGATGGAGGCTCCGTCGCTCTATATGAACGCTGCCCGCTCGGGCAACCGTGCGCTGGTTATCTGCACCATCTCGGATAACATCCTGACGGGTGAGGTGACTACGGCTGAGGAGCGCCAGACGTCGTTCACCCACATGATGGAAGTGGCGTTCTCGCTGGTTTAGGTTTATCGGGGGTACGGACATTCGGGGGTACGGAGGTACGGGGGTACGGAGGTACGAGAATAGTTTCAAGCGCTTAGTACATATCTCGCGCCCGCGTACCTCCGTACCCCCGTACCCCCGAGAACTTACTCCGTACCTCCGTACCCCCGTACCTCCGTACCCCCGAGAACTTACTCCGTACCCCCGAAATAATCATTCAGCAAGGAGCCTCTTTATCTCGTCGTCGGTGGCGGTAAGCCGCTCCTTGCAGTTTTTTATTATCTGTTTGGCTTCTTTTAGTTGTTCGGCGAGTTTGTCGATGTCAAGTTCGCCGCGTTCCATTTGCTGAACTATCTGTTCGAGGCGTTTTAGCTGTTCTTCGTAGGACATATTTCTTTTTCGTTATTTCGTTATGACGTTATTACGGTATTACGTTATGACGTTATTACGGTATTACGTTATTACGACATTATATAATTTCTGACTGGATAATTCCCCGCTCGAGGCGTGTCTCGATGATGTCGCCCGGGCGGAGCTGGGCGGGGTCGCGAAGTAGGCGTCCGTCCTTGAGGGTTATGCTGTAGCCGCGGCGGAGGAGTAGGGCAGGGTCGAGGCTCTGGGCTCGCTGCTCGAGCATTTCGAGGCGATGGCGCTCGCGCTGAAGGCGGGTTGCTATTGCTGGTTCGAGGCGTTGCCGCAGTTGCTCTATGCGGGCTGTCTGGCGGGTAGCATAGACCGAGAAGAGCGACGGTATCTGTGTCTGGTATCGACTCAGGCGCAGGCGTTCCGTTTCCATCCGCTGGCGCACCGACCGCACAATCCTTTCCTGCGCCGATGTCAGGAAATCGTTCACCTCGGCGAGGCGGTCTATGAGGAAGGCGGCAACGGCTGTGGGCGTCTTGACACTGGTATGAGCCACGAGGTCGAGCACACTCTCGTCTCGTTCGTGCCCGATGCCAGTTATTATCGGCAGGGGGAAGTTGGCGACGTTTTCCGCCAAGAGCAGGGTGTCGAAGCCCGAGAGGTCGGCGGTGGCACCTCCGCCGCGGATTATTACGACGCAATCGGGGGGATTGTCGGCAACGGAACTGCCGAACACACTGTCGTTTATCTGGTTGAGGGCGGCGATGATGCTCGCCTCCACCTGTTCGCCCTGCATTATGGCGGGGAAGAGGGTGGTGTGGAAGCGGAAGCCGTATTCGTTATTTTCCAGCTGGTCGACGAAGTCGCCGTAGCCCGCTGCGTTGGCGCTGCTTATTACCGCTATATGCTGGCAGAACAGCGGAAGCGTTAGCTGCTTCTGCAGGTCGTAGACCCCCTCTTCCTTCAGCTGGCGAATAATCTCCTGGCGGCGGCGCGCCATATCGCCGATGGTGAAGGTGGGGTCGATGTCGGTAACTATCCATGAGAACCCGTATGCCTCGTGGAACTGTGCATACACCTTGAGCATCACTTTCATTCCCGCGTGCAGCTGTTCTCCCGTTACCCTTTCGAAGTGGGGACGCACCAGTGCCCATGTAGATGCCCAGCACTTAGCTGAAGCGCGGGCGATGGGAGTACGCTGGTCGTACTCAACGAGCTCCATGTAGCAGTGCCCCCTGACGACGCGCACCTCCGACAGTTCCGCCTCCACCCAGTATTCGTCGGGCAGTGACATTTCTACGGCGTCGCGTACTAATTGGTTAAGTTCTCGTAGTGTCATCGTTTATAGGCTTGGTAGAAGTTGGGTATGCCATATCCCATGATGTTGTCGGGATAGTCCGCCTGCGAGGCACTGCGGCGGATGATGTCGA
>JAFTFC010000012.1 GCA_017449725.1 Prevotella sp.
AAGTGAAACAACGTTCTGACGTTTGTCTCTGTAGGAGCGGCGTTCTCCGCTGTCATCGTCATCGGAGAACGACTGAGCGTTACCCGATACAGACATAGTAATCATGGCAATAAAAAGAAATACTTTTTTCATGTTAATAATTGTTTTTGATTAATACTAATAATAGAATAATATGTTAATGTGTTAATTAATTAGTCGAACGGAAGGAAGCGTATGATTGCTTCCTGGCTTGTCTTGCCTTCTTTAAGGGCTGCCTTTACCTTCGCATAGTGCTCTTTCTTAATGCCCGATACTGCGAAGATAGCATTAGCCGAACCATTGCCGCGAACACTGACGCCCTTAGTGCCTACAACCTTACCGTCGACGTACAGTGAAACACTGGCGCTACCACGCACGTCGCTGCTATTGATGACGGATACTGTCACGAAGAAATTATTCTTAGGATTGGCGCGCTTTGCCGTTGCCTTCGGGGTAGAGAGCGACAGCGACGCTATATGCATCTTTTGTGATGATGACGTATTGGTGTTTGTCGGTACTTTTACCGTGGTGGTTGTGGCTGTCTTAGTCTCTTTAATCTCGCGGATAGTGAAAGCGAGGTCGCAGCTTTTCTTGAGCAGAAGCAGATTGTCGCTCAGCACTTCTATCTTATGCCGACGGGTAACGGAATTCTGTGGGATGACAGTAGGGAAGAAGGTGTAGGTGCGACTCGTGCCCTGACTGTTATTGGCGAAGACTGTCATTTCCTTGCCCTGTTCGTCGGAGATTCTTACCCTTACTGCGGCATCTTCCAACGACGAGGGGAGGTTGAGCCTAAGATATCCGCGTCCCTTCTTGTTTGTGATCTCGATATTGGGGGTTTCAATATCGGCAGTAACGTCGCCATCAACAATCTGGATGATACCGTTCTGTCCGAGGTAGCGCACCTTGGCATAGTCGCCATGGAAGGGTTCTGCACTCTCGAACTGGGCAGGAACGATGACCCTGCCGTTTCTCTTATATCCGTAGAGTCCTCCGTCCTGATAAACGGAGTAAATACTATTGATGCTCATTTCCTGCATGTTAGAATCGAACGACGTGGAGCGTTCGCCTACAGAGTGGTCTGAGTTCTCATTCCTTTCGGTTGATTCAATCTTGACTTTGTAATTGCTTACAATGCGTCCTCTTTTGTTGATAACATAGCCCTTAGGGGTGTAACTCTCGCCGCTGTATACAATGGCGTGTCCACCCGAGAACGTAGAGCCATAGACGATATTTCCATAACCTACCTCAACAGGGAGGTAGTCCATGTGGCGGTCTATGTAGTATGCCTGGTCGTCGAGTAATACCGATGCAAGACCCTCGCTGAAAGGGTAGGCGACCTGGAACTGGCAGGGAATAACCATATTGCCGTCGGTACCGAGATAGCCCCAGCCGTCGTTGCTGCGAACAGGCATCTTTCCCTCGCTGAACCACATATACCGGGTGGCATAGACATCCTCGGTAACGGGCTGAACCTCGTAGTCGCCATCGGAAATAACGGCATCTATCTTCATCCTTTTACCACTGAAGGACATTGCCAAGGCATAACCGTTGCGAAAAGGAGATATGCTGTCATAACTGGCACTGACGATTTCATTGCCGTTCATGTCTGAAAGACCGCATTTTCCGCCTTTCCTTATCTTCAGCAGATTACCATAGTTCTCTATTTGAGCCGAACTGGGACGTACGGCCCACTGTGCTGTCTGTGAGTTGATACCGATACTTACAAGCAAACTTGCTGTTGTCAATATAAGTCCTTTGTTCATAATGGTTATAATACTGATTGATATAATTCCATTTGTTCTTTCAGCATAGTGACATAGTCTATGTCGTTATGCTCCTCAGCAGCTTTCAGGGCGCGAGTAAAGAAGTTGTTGGCATTCTTAAAGTCCTCTTGGGTTAACTCCTTCTCGTGTTGCCTGTCGTTACCCGCAAGACAGTCGCGTCCTAACTCATACAGGGCGTGATATTCTTGGGGGTCAAGCTTAACCGTCTTTATAAGCAGTTCATGAGCCTTGTTGTCATCGCAGGTAATACACTTGGCATCGATAAGCACCTGGCGCCTTGTTCTTATGCTGTCGGGGTCATACTCTTCCTTGCCCTTGCGGGTGGTGTATAGGCGGCTTAGCAGGTAAGTAGCACCGACATCGTTCTTAGCCACCATGTCGTTGAGCATCTTAAACCCGTCTTTTGCCGTGTCTGCCGTTTTCATCATATCTGCCGCCTTGGCGATGCCCGAGAGTTCGGGTTTAACATATACGATGGTCTCCTGGGTATCGTTCTTGTTAAGGAAGAAACT
>JAFTFC010000013.1 GCA_017449725.1 Prevotella sp.
AGAAGACCGTTGAGGCTCTGACTCCAGAGAAGATTTCTGCATTCATCAAGAATGTAGTACTCAAGGACAAGAACCACATCGAGGTAGTAATGATGCCCGAAGAATAAGTTTAGAGTTGAGAGATTATAGTTTAGAGAAATGAGTTATCTATTTACATCTGAATCGGTGTCCGAGGGACATCCCGACAAGGTAGCCGACCAGATTTCAGACACAATACTTGACCAGTTACTGGCTTACGACTCCACAGCACGTGTTGCTGTGGAGACGTTAGTCACTACGGGACAGGTCGTTATCGCCGGTGAGGTGCACAGCGACGCATACGTTGACTTGCAGACTCTGGCACGAAAGGCTATCCGAAAGATAGGCTACACGAAGAGTGAATACCAGTTTGATGCTGAGTCGTGCGGCATCCTTAATGCCATCCATGAGCAGAGTGATGACATCAACCGCGGCGTGGATCGAGATACAGAGGAAGAGCAGGGCGCAGGCGACCAGGGAATGATGTTCGGTTATGCCGTCAACGAGACGGAGAACTACATGCCCGTTACACTGGAACTGTCGCATCTCCTTGTTCACGAACTATCGGAGATACGCAGGGAAGGCAAGGTGATGACATATCTGCGTCCGGACTCCAAGAGTCAGGTGACTGTCGAATATGCTGAAGACGGCACACCGCTGCGCATAGATACCATCGTCGTTTCCACTCAGCATGACGAGTTCATGGACGATGACGACAAGATGCTGGCAAAAATCAGGGAAGACGTGATAAACATCCTCGTTCCCCGCGTCAAGAAGCGCATACACAGCGAGAAGGTGCTTCGTCTGTTCAACGATGAAATCAAGTATTTCGTGAACCCGACGGGTAAGTTCGTCATCGGAGGACCCCATGGCGACACCGGACTGACAGGCAGAAAGATTATAGTAGATACCTACGGAGGTCGCGGCGCTCACGGCGGTGGTGCTTTCTCTGGAAAGGACTCGTCTAAGGTGGACCGCTCGGCTGCCTATGCCGCCCGCCACATCGCCAAGAACATGGTGGCAGCGGGAGTCGCCGATGAAATGCTGGTGCAGATAAGTTATGCTATAGGTGTGGCAGAGCCGGTTAGCATCTATGTCAACACATACGGGAAAAGCCGCGTAAAGGAAAGCGACGAGGAGATTGCCGCTAAGGTAAAGCAGTTGTTCGACCTGCGTCCAAAGGCAATAGAGCGGGCACTGAAACTCCGCCAGCCTATCTTCGCAGAAACGGCTGCCTATGGTCACATGGGTCGCGAGTACAAGAAGACGAAGAAACTCTTCACCAGCCGCTACCACGAAACCAAGGAGATAGAGGTGGAACTCTTCACATGGGAGAGACTCGACCGGGTGGAAGAGATAAAGAAAGTATTCGCACTATAATATATTAAGGTACAGCGATGGGACAAGAAGGCTTTGAAGGCACTCCCCTGCCGCAGTCGCTGATGAGCGATGACATCCTGACTCTTTTTCTGTTGGGATGTATCGTTTTGACACTGCTGGTAGTGAAGCGTTCAAGAAAAGAACTCGTGAAGGAGTTCAAACGCTTTACTTACCAACAGAGCAACGAGAGAGGCATAAAAACCTACGGTCTCATCGAGATGATAATACTAAATGTTCAGACGTGTTTCCTCGTCGGACTGGTATTTGCACTCTATCTTAAGGAAAACACCCAGAACGGACTAACCACGCAGGCATTCTATATTCAGATGGCGACAATAAGCACTATTGCCATTGCCTATATATTGATGAAACACTTGTTGTACGCCTTGGTAAACAGCGTATTTTTCGCTGGTAATAAAAACGGACAATGGTTTCGTTCTTTTCTCTTCCTTAACTCTCTCGAAGGTTTGCTTATCCTACCCTCTCTCATTCCTTGTTACCTGACTTACATCAGTGCAAGAACAATGGCGGTTTATGCCCTTTTTGTCATTATTTTTTGCAAAATTTCTGCTTTTTATAGGTTATATTCAATCTTTTTTAGACAAAAAATCGCAAGTTTACAAATATTTTTGTACTTTTGTGCCCTCGAAATAGTTCCCCTTCTCGTTTTGGGGATTGTTTTAAAGTTGACAACCAACGATTTGAAGGTATTTTTTTAGGACAAAATGAAGATAAAGAAGATTCTCATATCTCAGCCGAAACCGGCAAGCGACAAGTCTCCATACTACGACATCGCAGAGCAGTTTGGTGTAGAATTGGTTTTCCGCCCGTTCATCAAGGTGGAAGGTCTCAGCTCGAGAGAGTTCAGAGAGCAGAAGGTTAGTATACTGAACTATACCGCAGTGGTGTTCACTTCGCGTCACGCCATAGACAATTTCTTCAACCTCTCCAAGGAAATGCGTCTGGAAATACCAGAGAGCATGAAGTATTTCTGCGTCACCGAACAGATTGCACTGTACATCCAGAAGTATGTACAATACCGTAAGCGCAAGGTGTTCTTCGGAACCACAGGAAAGATTGCCGACCTGCTGCCCACAATGGCTAAGCACAAGTCTGAGAAATACCTCATTCCTATGAGTGATGTCCACGACGACAGTGTGAAAGAGATGCTCGATGCCAAGAAACTGCAGCATACCGAATGTGTGATGTACCGCACCGTAAGCAACGATTTCACCGAGGAAGAGAAAGAGAACTTCGACTACGACATGTGTGTATTCTTCAGTCCGTCAGGCATCAGCGCCTTCAAGAAGACATTCGGTGATGAGCGTAACGATATTGCTGTGGCTACTTTCGGTCCGTCGACAGCCAAGGCTGCTCACGATGCAAACCTGAATATCACCATCGAAGCTCCTTCGGAGAAGCACCACTCCATGACTGGTGCTTTAAAAGAGTTCCTGGAGAAGCATAATAAGTAACGAGAATAGCATAATATGCCGTCAAAAGGAGCTCTGACACTGGGTAGAGAAGAGCGGATAAAGGGGCAGAAACTCACAGACCTACTCTTCAACAGCCCGAACAGCCGTGCTCTCACAACATTTCCCATCCGACTGATATACCTTAAGACGGACACGATAGAATGTAACAAAATTCTGGTCAGCGTCCCGAAAAGGTTTTTCAAACATGCTGTCGACAGAAACAGGATAAAACGACAAGTACGGGAAGCATACAGGCATAACAAACACATACTTGCCGACCACAACGATATTGCAATGGCGTTCATCTGGACAGGCAACATGAAGAACGAGTCTCAGCGCGTAGAAGCCAAGGTGAAGAAACTGTTACAGCAACTGGCGGAGAAGGTATGACACGGATATTGACAATGATAAGAATGGTTGCCGTGTGGCTGCTACTGCTACCGATAAGGTTCTACCAATACGCCATATCACCTCTCACCCCGCCATCATGCCGGTTTACTCCCACTTGTTCGGAATATGCCCGACAGGCAATAATAAAGTACGGACCACTAAAAGGACTTTGGCTGGCAACGAAGAGGTTGTTGAGATGTCACCCATGGGGCGGCTCAGGATACGACCCAGTACCATAATACTAGAAATACTAGCCAAGCTAGAAATACCTAGTCAAACCAGAAATAATAGAACAATCAGATATATGAAAAAGAACTTTGTTGAAGAACTGAAATGGCGAGGAATGCTCGCACAAATAATGCCTGGAACAGAAGAACTCCTGCAGAAGGAGATGGTAACAGCATATCTCGGTACTGACCCTACCGCCGACTCCCTGCACATAGGTCACCTCTGCGGCATAATGATGCTGCGCCACTTGCAGCGCTGCGGGCACAAACCCATAATCTTAGTCGGCGGAGCCACTGGTATGATTGGCGACCCTTCAGGAAAGAGCCAGGAACGAAACTTGCTCAACGACGAGACACTGCGCCACAATCAGGAGTGCATCAAAAAGCAGGTAGCTAAGTTCCTTGACTTCGACGGCAATGAGCCGAATGCTGCCGAGATGGTAAACAACTACGACTGGATGAAGGACTTTACCTTCCTCGATTTCGCACGTGAAGTTGGAAAGCACATCACTGTAAACTACATGATGGCTAAGGAGAGTGTGCAGCAGCGCCTCAACGGAACGGCACGCGACGGACTGAGTTTCACCGAGTTCACATATCAACTCCTCCAAGGTTACGACTTCCTATACCTATATAAAAACAAAGGTGTTAAACTGCAACTCGGCGGTAACGACCAGTGGGGCAACATGACTACCGGTACCGAACTTATTCGTCGTACCCTTGGTAACGAAGTAGAGACATTCGCACTGACATGCCCGCTGATAACCAAGAGTGACGGCAAGAAGTTCGGTAAGACCGAGAGCGGTAATATCTGGCTTGACCCTAAGCGTACATCACCCTACCGCTTCTACCAGTTCTGGCTGAATGTTAGCGATGAAGATGCTGAGCGCTACATCAAGATATTCACGTCTCTGGAGAAAGATGTTATCGACACCCTCGTTGAAGAGCACAAGCAGGATCCCGGCCGACGCATCCTGCAGAAGCGCCTTGCCGAGGAAGTCACTATTATGGTTCATTCCAAGGAAGACCTTGACATGGCTATCGAAGCTTCGAACATCCTCTTCGGTAAGTCTACCAAGGAAGCACTCGAAAAACTTGACGAGCAGACATTCCTCGATGTGTTCGACGGTGTTGAAAAGCACGAGATCGGCAAAGACCAACTCGGACAACCGGCTATTGAACTGCTGACAACGGTTGCACCCGTGTTCCCCTCAAAGGGTGAGATGCGTAAGATGGTACAGGGCGGCGGTGTTTCGCTGAACAAGGAAAAACTCACCGACCAGAACCGTGTCATTACCGAAGACGACCTTATCGACGGCAAGTATCTTCTTGCACAAAAAGGAAAGAAGAACTACTATTTGTTGATAATAAAATAAGATAAAGCAGTAAAAATTTGGCTGTATGCCATTTTTTTACTACTTTTGCAAGCAGATTTCTTGGACGATGGTGTAATGGTAACACTACAGGTTTTGGTTCTGTCATTCCCGGTTCGAATCCGAGTCGTCCAACACTTATGAAAACATATTACGAGATTCGTTATGCTTCACACCCCGAAGACGCCAAGGGCTACGACTCCGGGCGCATTCGTCGTGATTTCCTCGTAGAGACGCTGTTCCGCACCGACGAGGTAAACATGGTTTACTCGATGTACGACAGAATGATTGTCGGTGGTATTATGCCGGTAAACGAAACTCTCTGGCTCGAAGCCATTGAGCCGCTCAAGGCAGAACACTTCACCTCGCGCCGCGAGATTGGCATTTTCAATGTCGGAGGTGAAGGGACAGTGAAGGTAGGCGACGAAACGTTCGACCTGAAATACAAGGAAGCCCTTTACATAGGACGAGGCGAGCGCGACATCCTGTTCACATCCAAAGACAAGAGAACCCCCGCCAAATTCTACTTCAACAGCACCACAGCCCACTGCGCATACCCCTCGAAGAAAATTACCAAGGAGAATGCCATCGTTGCCCACATGGGTTCGTTGGAGATGTCTAACGAGAGGAGCATCAACAAGATGATAGTCAATCAGGTTCTGCCCACTTGTCAACTGCAGATGGGAATGACCGAACTGATGACCGGCAGTGTGTGGAACACCATGCCGGCGCACACACACAGCCGCCGCATGGAGGCATACTTCTACTTCGAACTTCCCGAGGATCAGGCGATATGCCACTTCATGGGAGAGCCTACCGAGACACGCCACCTATGGATGCGGGGTGAGCAGGCTGTGCTTTCCCCAGAATGGAGCATACACTCCGCCGCAGCCACCCACAACTACACCTTCATCTGGGGCATGGGCGGCGAGAACCTCGACTACGGCGACCAGGACTTCTATGAAATAACAGACCTAAGGTAAGTAACCCGCCTTACTGAGACGTATTACAAAAGAAAATAAAAAACAAATTTCAACTTAAAACCTTAAAATTATGACAAATCCATTTTCACTTGAAGGAAAGAATGCCTGGATTACAGGTGCTTCCTACGGAATCGGCTTCAACATTGCCAAGGCTTTCGTTGCTGCCGGTATCAAGAACATTATTTTCAATGACATCAATGAGGCAGCCCTTGAGAAGGGTCTCGCCAACTACAAGGCAGAGGGAATTGAGAACGTTCACGGATATGTCTGCGACGTAACCGATGAGAATGCTGTTAAAGCCCTCGTAGAGAAGATACACGCAGAAGTAGGTCAGATTGACATCCTCGTTAACAACGCAGGTATCATCAAGCGCAGTCCCATGCACGAGATGAAGCGCGCCGAGTTCCAGCAAGTTATCGACGTTGACCTTGTAGCACCCTACATCGTTAGTGCAGCCGTTCTTCCCGAGATGATGGAGCGTCGCGAAGGTAAGATTATCAACATCTGCTCTATGATGTCTGAGCTTGGTCGCGAAACTGTCAGTGCCTACGCTGCCGCAAAGGGTGGTCTTAAGATGCTTACCCGCAACATCTGTTCAGAATATGGTGAATACAACATCCAGTGTAACGGTATCGGTCCGGGTTACATCGCTACTCCTCAGACTGCTCCTCTCCGTGAGCGTAAGCCGGATGGCAGCCGTCACCCGTTCGATTCATTCATCTGCGCTAAGACTCCTGCTGGTCGCTGGCTCGACCCGTCAGAACTCGGTGGCCCTGCAGTATTCCTTGCTTCCAAGGCTTCTGATGCTGTCAACGGTCACGTACTGTATGTAGACGGTGGTATTCTCGCTTACATCGGCAAGCAGCCGCAGTAAATCGAAAATAATAAATAAATGAGGGGCTTTCTTCGTGGAAGAAAGCCCCTTGTAATTTTCTTTACAAAAAGATTACTTAACTGCGTCAGCGAGTTCAGCACCAGCCTTGAACTTAGCTACCTTCTTAGCAGCGATCTTGATCTTCTGCTTTGTAGCGGGGTTGATACCTTCGCGTGCGGGACGCTTTGTTACGCTAAATGTACCGAAACCAACGAGAGCCACCTTGTCACCCTTCTTCAGAGCAGCCTTAATAGCCTCTACTGTAGCGTCAAGCGCCTTCTTTGAATCAGCCTTGGTCAAACCAGCACCTGCTGCAATCTTCTCGATTAATTCTGTCTTGTTCATAGTTACTGTTTTATTAAAATGATAAAAAAAGGATTATATTGTCAAAATTCCTCCGCAAATATAGCATTTTTCGATGATTGAACCAACAAAAAATCGAAAAAAGTGAAGAAATTAATGAAAAAAAGTGCCTTTATGCCCCTTTTTGTACCAAATAACGGATATTTTTAGTACTTTTGCGACGATTTTAGGAAACTTTATTACAAAAACAAGAATATCGATAATCATGCGTTCAATACCAGCAATTACCAAGAATCTGCTCATAATCAATGTGCTTGCATTCTTTGCGACCTTTGCTTTCAACCGCATTGGTGTTGACATTATGGACCTGCTCGGCTTGCACTTTTTTCTTGCATCCGATTTTCATATCTACCAACTATTCACCTACATGTTCATGCATGCCAACCTGGAGCACCTGTTCTTCAACATGTTTGCTCTATGGATGTTCGGATGTGTAGTGGAAAATGCTTGGGGACCGAAGAAATTCCTTTTTTATTACATTTCGTGCGGTCTCGGTGCCGGTTTCATTCAGGAGATAGCGCAGTTCTTCTCCTTCTACATGCTGGTAAGTTCTCAGTTCCCCGACGCTAGTTTCACCGAACTGGGTATAATAGCCCATAACTCAGCCACCGTTCTCAACGCATGGACCACGGTGGGTGCCTCGGGAGCCATCTATGCCATCCTGCTCGCCTTCGGTATGATATACCCCGAAGAGCGCATCTTCATCTTCCCCCTGCCTATCCCCATCAAGGCAAAGTGGTTTGTATGCGGATACGTGGTAATCGAACTGCTTTCGGCTCTTGCCACTACCAATGACAGCGTGGCTCACTTCGCCCATCTCGGAGGTATGCTGTTCGGCTATCTCATGATTCGCCATTGGAACAACAACCGGTCCGACGGCGACAACTGGGAAAAGCACTTCCGTATGCCTTTCGGCAACAGATCAAAAAAGAACGATGGGCGTACGGGAAATGCCGACTGGGACTATAATGAGCGCAAGAAAAGCAAGCAAGAGGAGGTAGACCGTATTCTGGACAAGATAAGAAAGAGCGGATATGACAGTCTAACGGAAAAAGAGAAAAAGACTCTTTTCGAAAACAACCGCTGATGCTCAAGAAGTTAAAGTCTACCCTCTTAGGTGTTCTGATGGGCGCACAGATAGCATGCGCCCTGCTGATGTTGCTTGTGGGCTACTCCGACCGCCTTAATCCCGTATCCCACCCCGTGCTGTCGAGTGTCGGTCTCACTTTTCCGGTGATTATCGCCTTGAACCTCTGCTTCCTGATCTTCTGGCTTTTGGTGCGTTCGCGTGCTGCCATCGTTTCCATCCTCGCCCTCATCATAGCCTACGTCCCCATCCGCACCTATTGCCCCATAAACCTTTCGGGCGAAGTGCCCGAGGGGAGCATACGCGTGATGTCCTACAATGTAAACAGCTTTAAGGAGAAAGACATTGTCAAGGACGGGAAAGAAGTCCTTGCTGCCCTTGAGTATATCCGCACTTCCGGTGCCGACCTGGTGTGCCTTCAGGAAGGCTCGGTCAATGCCTGGACCACCGAAACAATAACCGAAGAGTACCCATACCAAGACTCCGTACAGACCAAGCGCGACCGGGGACCATCCATATTGGTTCTGTTGAGCAAGTTCCCCATTGTCGGCAAGGAACCCATCCCCTACCCTTCTAACGGAAATAGCAGTTGCGCCTTCCGTGTGAACATCAACGGCACAGAGACACTGGTAATCAATAACCACTTCGAGACCAGCGGGCTGTCAGCCACCGACCGCGACGAGTTTCACAATATCGTCAAGGGAAAAGTGCAGCGCGACACTATGCGTACCGAATCAAAGCGTATCTTGCAGGTACTCAGCGAGTCAGCCTCCCGCCGTGCCCCTCAGGCAGAAGCCGTTCAGAGGTATATCGAGGAGCACTCTGACATGCCCATTATCCTTTGCGGTGACTTCAACGACAATCCCATCTCCTACACCCACCACGTGCTGACCAAGGACCTCACCGACTGCTTCGTTGCTTCCGGCAACGGTCCCGGATGGTCATTCACCCACTATGGCATGCGAGTACGAATAGACAACATCCTGTGCTCCGACGACTGGGAACCCTACGGGTGTCTTGTAGACAACAAGACCGATGGAAGCGACCATTTTCCAGTCATTACATGGCTGAAAATGAAAGAAAAAAGATGAAAAAGGAAGACGGTAAACAAGCAAAAAGGTAAAAAATTATATAAATATAGGTCTGAAATTTCGTTAAGTTCCGAAAATTGACTATCTTTGCAGGCTGATTTTTGCGAATATATAGAAATCAAATTAATAATAAAACAAAATGCAAAACAAAGGTATCGTAATTTTTACAGCCGTCTTACTGACGCTGGCGAGTATCTTCTACCTGTCTTTCTCGGTAGCCACCAGCTACTATGACAGCCAGGCAGCTAAGATTGACGACCCCATCAAGCAGCAGGATTACAAGGATTCTGTTAAGTACATGGGTATTTACTCTTACCAGAAGTGTCTTGAGACCCAGATTGGTTTGGGTCTTGACCTTAAAGGCGG
>JAFTFC010000094.1 GCA_017449725.1 Prevotella sp.
AGAGGGCAGACTGCTGCTTCTGGCTCCATGGGAGCATCATTCCGAGAAGCGTAAACTAACATCCCAACAATGCCAAGAGTTGAATGTCATGGCATTGGAGATACAAAACAAAATACTCAGGGCACAAGCCCCGAGTCTTTTTCTTTCAGAGAAATTAAAATAACACTACATCACGTCGTAGAACCCTTTGCGCACGGCGCTCTCGCTGCCCAGGTTGGTGGCGGCGGCGAGGAAGCGGATGAGGTCGCTGACACTACAGGCAAAGAAGTGGCGCGAGTAGTACAGGTGCACCAACTCGGCGTAGATGTCCTTCTTCTTCACCCTTTCGAAATTAAACAGCAGTTTGTCGCCTCCTTCCAGGTAACCACCGTCCATGATTCTCTCGATTCTTGACACTCTCTCGGTAAGTGGGCAGCACTTGGTGCTGGCACACTTAATGTTTTTTTTTCATACTGATTTTATTTTTAAATTAGAAAAAAATACGTGGGCAATATCATAATGCCCACGTTACTAATCACGTAATTAAATATATTGAAAATTGAAAATTGAAGATTGAAAGAAGATGAAAGCGAAGAAAAAATCTTCAATCTTCAATATTCAATATTCAATAAAAAAAGTCTTCAATCTTCAATTTTCAATTTTCAATCTTCAATTTCTAACGAACTCCGCATCTACCGGCGCAGTTTCCACCCACGGCACTATGGTAGCCTTCAGACTTGCCTCCTCTACGCCGAGCATCAGTTGCAGCGTGTATCGGCTGCCTGCCTCAAGGGTCAGTGCCTCTTCCGTCTGCTCGGGCGTCACCGTGCGGGTGCTGCCACCGGCATAGGTTATGGTGTAGTTTACGGCAATGGTGATGTCGCCCGTGGCGGGAATCACCATGAAACAGTCGTCACCGTCGCCGAAGAGGGGTTTCGCCACGTCGGCAGAAACTCCCGGCGACGTGGTTATGGCGGTATTCAGCGTACCGCTCAGCGGCGCGAGTGTGCCTGAGAGGCTCTCCCACTGCGGAGTGTCGGCAATGGAGTTGTTCAGACAGAGCACTCCCTGGGCGTGGAACGCTGCGGGGGTTATCTCCACAGAGTTCACGGTCAGCGTGGCTCCCGCGGGGATGTCGTCGGCAGCCATCACCGTGAAGTCGAGGCGTGCCAGAGCGTGACGGAAGACGAAGTCGACACTCTCGCTGACCGCCGGCTTGGTGAGGTTAAGGTGGGGCAGTCCGCTGCCGTCAACGCCCCACAGCAGGTCGACGCTCGTGGCTGGAGTAGTGCCAGCCACATAGGTAATGCGAGGGGCACCGGCAACACTGTTTGCCGACACCGACGTTATTCCCCACGAGCCCGCCGGCGGCAGCTCCACGTAGGGAGCGTAAGCGAAGAACGACAGTTTGTCGTCCTCTGCCGCTCCTGCCGCCAAGGTCTCGTTGGGCCAGTATTTCAGCGGCGAGTATGTCCACTCTGTTCCGCTCCAGTAAACATTCTGATTGTACATGAACTGTGGCGTTAGCGACGACGAGAAGTCCTGACCGTCGCCATAGTATGCAAACACACCGAAACCGTTGCCCTCGCCTACAGTCTTGAGCCGCGCGGTGCCTATAGAACCTGCCGTCACGGCACGCGAGCCGTCGGCTTCGGCAGTGGCAAACAGTATTGCTTGGGGCTGACTACTCTCCGTGATGCCGTCATCGGCATCACCCCGGGTACAACTGCTCACCACTGCTATGAGTGCAGCCATTGCGATATGTTTCAGTTCATTGCTCATTTCTTGAAATTCCTTCTTTTATATTAGTACGTACGACAGTATGGTTACCAACACCACGACAAAAAGTATAGCCACAGACACCACCACCACTACTTTCATGGCGTTGTCCCTGCGATGCTTTATTATGTCCAAGTTGTTATCTTGCATTATTCTATCAGTTAAACAGTTATTATTTTCTACAAAAGAGGACGTGGGCTTCACAGCAGACGCCCTTCACACACTAAATTAGGACTCGCCAGTCCTTTCATATTTTGATAATCTGGATACTATTTCTATGAATAAAGAGAAAATCCAATGAGTGTGCATAAAATCTATATTTTAATATGTGCCAGACATTTTATCTGTAAGTTCCTTACTCCCAGCACCACTTCCTGGGGCGAGAGTTCACCGAGATTTATACCGAGCAGCTCGCGGCGTATTTCCAGCAGTTCTGAAAGCAGGGAGTTCTTGTCGTAAGAACTCAACAAGTTGTTCTCGGGCGTTATGAGCGAGTTATCGGGCGTGGCATCGGCTCCTGACAGAAGAAAAACGGAGTCGTCGCCCTGGACTATGTGACTAATGTGGACGCCCGCTGCAGCCGCCCGTTCCCTGACTTTCGGCAGCGATGTTGCAGGAAATCCTGCCACAAGCAGTTCGCCACTGCGACGCTTGCGGCGCTTCACCTTGTAGCCCGTCAGCCGTGCCAGTGCGAAGGCACCGGCGTCGTAGGCATGGTAGAATGTTCCCACGCGCTGCAGAAACACCTTCTGGTTGCCGCTGTTACGCTGCTCGGTTATAATCTCTTGTTCGGTCATTCTTCCTTTTTTTATTTATTGAAAATTGAAGATTGAATATTGAAGATTATTCTTCTTCGCTTCCTTTTTTTTATTGAAGATTGAAGATTGAATATTGAATATTTTTTCTTCGTTTTCTTTCAATTTTCAATTTTCAATTTTCAATGTATTAAGTTTTCAATTTTCAATATATTAAGATTCTATTCCAAAAGCGAAGACGGCACGCACACGTTGATTCGTGTTGGACTTAGTGTTGTTGCCGTTGAGGTTGAGGTTACCGTTGGTGTTGAAGTTCAGATTGAACGCATTGGAGGCAACACGCTATTTAAAGTAGCGTCGCCAGCAACAGCAGCGAACCCAATGCTGCCCGTGGTGAAATTACTAACGCTCCGGGTAGGCGCCCCCACTCAGTGGAGACCCCGGGGCATCAGTCGGCAGCCCTTTTAAAATAGATATCTGCTCACTCCGTGCAGCCGTGACCGCACAGATTCCGGCTATATTATTTATTGTTATTGTTGTTTTTCGTAGTGTTGTCGCCAACCCGTAGCCTGTCTGCCTATGCGTTCGGTATATATTATGATCGAGGCATACTGGCGGTCGTTGACGACGTGACGTCTGAGGCTCAGGCGCAGCAGCACCTTGAGCAGTCCCAGACGGTCGATCAGCTCAGTTATCACGGGCACCTTGTCGCGGCGGCTGTTGGCGGCATATATCAGCGACAGCATGTCGATAGCCAGGTCGAGCATTCGCTGCCATACTCCGAAGCGGTAGGTGCGGGGAACTTTGTCGGTAAGCTGCAGCAGGCGGTCGAGCATGTCTACAGTGTCGCGATAGATGGGGAGTTCCTCTGAGCGTGCCATGTTTCAAAAATTAAATTACGCGCGAGCGGCTTCGCCGCTATTCTTGAAGTTTCCCGCCAGCTGCCCGCTTACGCAAGGCAGCCGGCGGAGAACAGAACTAACTAAAATTGAAACTGAACTACTAAACTAAATAGTTAAATTTTTAAATTATTAAATAGGTTAAAAAGCGAAGACGGCACGCACACGCCGATCCGTGCTGGACTTAGCGTTGGTGCCGGGGAGGGTGAGGTCACCGTTGGTGTTGAAGTACAGACTGAACGCACGGGAGGCAACACGCTCGGTAGATGACCAGTAGA
>JAFTFC010000095.1 GCA_017449725.1 Prevotella sp.
ACCTCTCTTCCTACATATACAGCAGGCGAGAAAGGCAATGTAACACTGAAACGCACAATAACAGCAGGACAGTGGAGCACTATTGTATTGCCCTTTACCCTTACCAAGGCAAAGGCAGAGACGGCGTTCGGAGCAGACGTACAGCTGGCAGAGTTTACTGCGTGGGAAGCAGACTACGGTGATGACGATGAGAACGTTGTACCACTCAACATAAACATGACATTTTCCACATACACTATGTCTGCCAAGAAACCAATGACAGGAGGTAAACCTTTTCTTATTAAAACCTCGCAGGATATAGCGACGATAGAGGCAGACGATGTGACTCTGTTCCGTTCGGTAACTGACATCAGCAAAACTGATGAATATGATACCGCAGGAAAGATGACGGGAACACTAGTAAAGACAGTAATTCCTGAGGACGGACTGTTTGTCAGCAATCAGACGTTCTACTACTCTGTAGGTACTACCAACATAAAAGCATTCCGTTGCTGGATGGAGCTTGGAGCTGTCCTTGACAAGGAGACAGACTTTAGCTCGAAAATCTCATTTGTTATTGACGATGAGGTTACATCTGTCGATGGTATTGAGTCCAAATTCGGGAAGAATGATATAATTTACAGTCTCGACGGAAAGGCTGTTGCGAAGGGCACAGATATAAAGCGACTGCCAAAAGGCGTTTATATCGTGAATGGAAAGAAATATGTTGTACGTTAAAATAAAGGGAACTATGAAAGCAAATTATATAAAACCAATCACATCTACATATAATGTGGAACCACACTCGCCAATGGCAAACGGAAGTGTAAACATTATGGGAATGGATGATCTTGGCTATGGTGGAAAAGACAACGGTACCCACGATCCTGATAGTAAAATTCACACTTACGACGTTTGGAGTCAGTGGGAGGACGGCGATGACGTTCTGGAAGAGGAGGAGTAAGAAAATTTTGTATTACCTCTTACCTAAATATAGCTGAAAGCCCGTTAACACGGGCTTTCAGCGTAGGTAAGTGTGCGTACCGTTGACTTCGTTGTAACTTTGACTTCGTCGAAAGGCTACGGGTAGGCGAGCGGAGCTCGGGAATGGGTTCTTCTCTCGCTCAAGAATAAAAATAAATCGAAATTTATTTTGTATTCTCTTCACTTATGCGTAATTTTGCACGCAATTAATCTTTAAGGTATAGTTTTATGGCATCATTTGCAGAAGATAAAATTGTGATGGACGGTCTTACGTTCGACGACGTGTTGCTTATTCCGGCTTATTCGGAAGTGCTTCCCAGGACCGTAGAGTTGAAAACGCAGTTCTCAAGGAACATCAGTCTGAATATCCCGTTTGTTACGGCGGCTATGGACACCGTGACGGAGAGTTCGATGGCTATTGCCATTGCCCGTGAAGGAGGTATCGGAGTGATTCATAAGAATATGTCTATCGAGGCTCAGGCACGTGAGGTGGCTATCGTGAAGCGTGCCGAGAACGGTATGATATACGACCCGGTGACCATCCGTCGCGGAAAGACTGTGGCTGAGGCTCTGGCGATGATGGCTGAATACCACATCGGCGGTATTCCCGTTGTTGACGAGGAGAACCGTCTGGTGGGAATAGTAACCAACCGCGACCTGCGCTTTGAGCGCCACTTGGACAAGAAGATTGACGAGGTGATGACCTCGGAGAACCTCGTGACGACAACACAGCAGACCGACCTGCATGCCGCTTCGGAGATACTTCAGGAGAACAAGATCGAGAAACTGCCCGTAGTGGACAAGGACAACCACCTCGTGGGACTTATCACATACAAAGACATCACCAAGGCTAAGGACAAGCCAATGGCTTGCAAGGACGAGAAGGGTCGTCTGCGCGTGGCAGCGGGAGTGGGTGTCACTGCCGATACTCTCGACCGCATGCAGGCACTGGTAGAAGCCGGAGCAGATGCCATCGTCATCGACACTGCCCACGGACACAGCAAATTCGTGATAGAGAAACTGGTGGAGGCTAAGAAGGCATTCCCCAACGTGGATATCGTAGTGGGTAACGTGGCAACCGGAGACGCTGCACGACTGTTAGTAGACAACGGAGCCGACGCCATCAAGGTGGGAATCGGTCCGGGTAGTATCTGTACCACCCGTGTCGTTGCCGGAGTGGGCGTGCCCCAACTCAGTGCTGTCTATGACGTTGCCTATGCCCTGAAAGGAACAAACGTTCCGCTGATTGCCGACGGCGGTCTGCGCTACTCGGGTGACGTTGTCAAAGCTCTTGCAGCAGGCGGTTATTCTGTAATGATAGGCTCTTTGGTGGCAGGCACCGAGGAGAGTCCCGGCGACACAATTATCTTCAATGGACGTAAGTTCAAGAGTTACCGCGGAATGGGTTCGCTCGAGGCTATGGAGAACGGTTCGAAGGACCGCTATTTCCAGGCAGGAACCAAGGACGTGAAGAAACTCGTGCCCGAGGGAATAGCAGGACGAGTGCCCTACAAGGGAACCCTGCAAGAGGTTATCTACCAGTTGGTGGGTGGTATGCGCTCAGGAATGGGCTACTGTGGAGCCGCTACCATCGAGGCTCTCCACGATGCAAAGTTCACCCGCATTACCAATGCCGGTGTGTTGGAGAGTCATCCGCATGATATTTCAATAACGAGTGAGGCTCCGAACTACTCGAGACCGGAGTAAGGGAATTGAGAATTGAGAATTGAGAATAGATAATTGAGAATAGATATAATGAGACGAATTGGAATTTTGATTGGGGTTGTGCTGAGTGCTGTCAGCCTTGACGTCATGGCGCAGGCTAACGACCCGGTAATAATGACCGTGGCAGGTACCCCTGTGTTGCGTTCAGAATTTGAGTATTCATACAACAAGAATAACTCAGAGGGAGTTATCGACAAGAAGACTGTCGAGGAGTATGTGGATCTTTTCGTGAACTACAAACTGAAGGTGCAGGCAGCGCTCGACGCCAAGATGGACACCGCAGCATCGTTCAAGCAGGAGTTCCTGACATACCGCGACCAGCAGATACTGCCGTCATTCGTTACCGACGAAGACATTGAGGCTGAGGCTAAGAAGACCTACACCCGTACGAAGGAGGCTATAGGTCCACGTGGACTCATCAAACCCGCACATATCCTGTTGCGTGCCAAGACCGACGCCACGGCAGAGGAAGAGGCTCAGGTAAAGACACGTGTGGACTCTATCTATAACGCCCTGCTGGGTGGTGCCGACTTCGCCGAGATGGCTAAGAAGTTCTCTATGGACCGCCGCACGGGTATGAATGGAGGAGAACTGTCGTGGGTGGGTCCCAACCAGACCATAGCCGAGTTTGAGACAGCAGCCTACGAACTGAAGAAGGGTGAGATGAGCAAACCCGTACAGTCGCCCTTCGGATGGCACATCATCCTTATGAAGGACCGTAAGCAGCTGGAGCCTTACGACTCTCTGCGTGCGGACATTCTGAAGTTCCTCGAGGCACGTAATATACGCGACCACCTGGCAGCAACAGTAGTAGACTCACTTGCCAAGCAAAACGGAATAGAACGTTCTCAGCTGATAGACCAGCGAGCCGCCGAATTGCAGGCAAAGGACTCTGACCTCGATAACTTAGTGCGCGAGTACCACGACGGTCTGCTGCTCTACGAAGTAAGCAACCGCGAGGTGTGGGACAAGGCAGCCAAGGACGAGGAAGGACTGGCTAACTATTTCAAGAAGAACAAGAAAAAGTACGCTTGGGAAGAACCCCGATACAAGGGAATGGTTTACCACGTGAAGAACGATGCTGACAAAAAGGCAGTGGTAAAGGCAGTTAAGGGACTTCACTTCGACAAGTGGGCAGACAAACTGCGCACCACGTTCAATAGCGACAGCGTTATCCGCATCCGTGTAGAGAAGGGTATCTTCAAAAAGGGTGCCAATGCGTTCATCGACAAGATGGTATTCAAGAAGGACACTACCGTAACAGCTGTTGAGGGCTATCCAATCGATGCCGTCTGCGGAAAACTGCTGAAGAAGGGTCCCGAGGACTATACCGATGTGCGCAACCAGGTGGTAGCCGACTATCAGGACATGTTGGAGAAAGAGTGGGTGGTAGCATTGCGTAAGCGCTACAGCTACACGGTAGATGCCGACGTGCTCAAAACAGTAAATAATCACGAGTAAATGAAGAAAAAGCATATCCTTGCCTTGGCTGTCCTCACGGCGGTGGCAGTGTCTGCCGCCGGTGATGACGAGACGAAGAAGGTGCAAGAGGCAGCGATAAACGAGTCAAGCATCGTCGACGAGGTGGTGTGGATAGTCGGCGACGAGCCTATCCTAAAGAGTGACATCGAGGCAATGCGTATGCAGGCTGCCGCCGAGGGCATCAAGTGGAAGGGTAATCCTGACTGTACTATTCCCGAGCAGTTGGCAGTACAGAAACTATACCTGCATCAGGCTGCCATCGACTCGATAGAGGTTACCGAGGCAGAGGTGTCGTCGGCAGTAGACCAGCAGATAAACTACTGGCTGCAGTTGGTGGACAACGACCGCGAGAAACTGGAGGAGTATCGCAAACAGAGCATCTCACAGATGCGTCAGGAGATGCGTGACGACTTCCGCAACCGCCAGATGATAGAGAAGATGAAGGACAAACTGGTGAAGGATATCACTGTGTCGCCCGCTGATGTGCGTTCTTACTTCAAAGACCTGCCCGAGGATAGTATCCCGTATGTTCCTACCGAGGTGGAGGTACAGATAGTAACCATGACGCCGAAGGTGAAGCAGGAGGAGATAGACCGTGTGAAGGACGCCCTACGTTCGTATACCGACCGTGTCACGAAGGGTGAGACTTCGTTTGCCACCCTTGCCCGCCTGTACAGTGAGGACCCGGGTTCGGCACGACAGGGCGGTGAGCTCGACTATACCGGACGAGGAATGCTCGATCCCGCCTTTGCCAATGTGGCGTTTAACCTCACCGATCCTAAGAAGATCTCGAAGATTGTGGAGACTGAGTTCGGGTACCATATCATTCAACTTATTGATAAGCGAGGCGACAAGATAAAAGTGCGTCACATCCTGCTTAAGCCCCGTGTGTCGGCAGATGCCATCGAGGCAGCACGGCTGCGCCTCGACTCCATCGCCACGGACATCCGTAATGGTAAGTTCGACTTCAACCAGGCGGCGACATATCTTTCTGACGATAAGGACACCCGTAGCAATAACGGACTGATGGCAAACACCTCGGAACAGGGACGCACATCGAAGTTCCGCTTGCAAGACTTGCCTTCTGAGGTGGCTCGAGTGGCAGACACGCTCGCAGTGGGGCAGGTGAGCAATGCCTTTGAGATGGTGAACGAACGCGGTAAGACCGTCTGTGCATTCATAAAACTCAAGAGCCGTACCGAGGGACACCGCGCTACCATCACCGAGGACTTCCAGGTGATGAAGAACATGGTGCTGCAACGCCGTAGGGAGGAGTTCCTCACACAGTGGGTAAACGAGAAACTGAAACATACATACGTCTGGATGAACGACAGGTACAAAGGCTGTGAGTTCGAACACGAAGGATGGGTTAAATGACAGGAAACGGCAAGAGATATACAAAATGTTTTAACGGGCATAGGACAATCGTATGGATTGCTCTATGCCTCTTTGGACTTTGCCTGTTTTCGTATTCCCGCACCCCAGCGCCAACGCGTCCCAGAAAGAAGGTTGACGAGCGAGTGTATCTGGTTCATGCCGACCGTCTTTCATACGATATGTACGGACCGAAGCCCGACGCACAGAAACTTAACGGCAATGTGCACTTCCGTCACAAGGGAGCGACAATGACCTGTGACAGTGCCTACTTCTTTGAGTCGTCGAACTCGTTCGAGGCTTTCGGACATGTGAGGATGCGACAGGGTGACACCCTTTCGCTCGCCAGTGACTATGCTTTCTACGACGGTAACGACCAGATGGCACGTGCCCGCCGCAACGTGGTGCTCACTCACCGCCGCACAAAACTGTATACCGATAGTCTCGACTTCGACCGCCTGTACAATCTCGGCTATTTCTTCGAGGGTGGTAAGATGGTGGATAAGGACAATGTGCTAACATCCGACTGGGGACAGTACAATACCGAGGAACGGATGGCGGAGTTCCGATATGCCGTAAATCTGAAGAATCCTAAGTTCCTACTGCAAACAGACACCCTCTATTACGACACCCGTACGTCACTGTCGCACGTAGTGGGTCCGTCGACAATCACATCGGGTGCCAGCACCATCAAGACGGAGGAGGGATATTATGACACCAATAAGGGACAGGCTCAACTCTTCGGGCGTAGCACGCTGACTAATGAGAGTCGTGAAATGACTGGTGACAGCCTTTTCTACAATGAGAAGACAGGAATAAGTGAGGGTTTCAACAATGTCGTATATAAGGATAAGGAGAATAATAACGAGTTGCATAGCGATTACTTCTGGTACGACGAGACGACAGGTGCCGCTTATGCCACCAAGAAGGCGGTGCTTATGGAATATTCGCAGAAAGACACTCTCTATGTCCATGCAGACAGTATGAAGATGTATTCTTTCTATCTTGATACCGACTCGATGTACCGTAAGATGCATCTTTATAATAAGGTACGTGCGTACAGAGAAGACATGCAGGCAGTATGCGACTCTCTGGTGTACAATACCCAAGACTCGTGCATGACACTCTACAAAGACCCCATTATATGGTATGGTGAGCGTCAGTTGTTGGGCGAGGTGGTGTATGTGTATATGAAAGACTCCACCATAAACCGTGCAAATGTCAGTGGGCAAGCGTTGTCGGTAGAGAAAGCCGATGAGGAAGGGCACTTTAACCAGTTGGCATCAAAGGAAATGTTCGCCTACTTCACCGATGGAAACCTCAGTATGAACGAGGCGATAGGTAATGTGAGAGCTCTGTACTACCCTATGGATGACCAGGATTCTACACTGATACTCTTGAATTATACCGAGACGGACACCCTGCGTATGTTTATGGAAAACAGGAAGTTGGAGAGGATATGGACTTCTAAGTCAGAGGGTATGATGTATCCCATGACGCAGATACCGCCAGACAAATATAAACTGCCCAGTTTCGCATGGTTCGATGATATCCGTCCTACGAGCAAGGAGGACATCTTCGTGTGGCGAGGTAAGAAACAGGGAATGGAATTGAAGACAATAGAGCGGCATGCTGTGCCGTTGCAGAAATTGTCGGGGAGGAAAGATGAGTGATATAATTCAACTGCTGCCAGATAGTGTGGCTAACCAGATTGCCGCAGGCGAAGTAATCCAGCGTCCTGCCTCGGTGGTGAAGGAACTGGTGGAGAATGCCGTGGATGCCGGTGCCACGCATATACAGGTAATTATAGTGGATGCGGGAAGGACGCTTATTCAGGTGATTGACGATGGCAAGGGGATGTCTGACACCGATGCCCGCCTTTCGTTTGAGCGCCATGCAACGTCCAAGATACGCAGTGCCGGCGACCTTTTCAACCTCACTACAATGGGCTTCAGGGGGGAGGCTCTCGCATCGATAGCCGCCGTGGCGCAGATAGAACTGAAGACCCGTCTCCATACGGATGAGTTGGGTACGTCGCTGACAATTGCGGGTAGCAAGGTGATTAGTCAGGAGCCGATAGCCTGTGCCGCAGGCAGCAACTTCAGTGTGGAGAACCTCTTCTTTAACGTGCCTGCACGACGTAAGTTCCTCAAGTCAAATACGACGGAACTTAACAATATCCTTACCGCTTTCGAGCGCATTGCACTGGTTTATCCCAAGATACACTTCTCTCTTCACAGCAATGGGGTAGAGGTGTTCAACCTCAGTTCGGGCAGCCTCAGACAGCGTATCGTGGATGTGTTCGGGAAGAAACTGAATCAGGATCTCCTGCCAATAGAAACGGATACGACTTTAGGGAAAATCTACGGTTTTGTGGGTAAGCCCGAGTCGGCTAAGAAGAAGGGAGCACACCAGTATTTCTTCGTGAATGGGCGTTATATGAAGCATCCGTATTTCCACAAGGCAGTGCAATTGGCGTTCGACCGTCTTGTGCCCGAGGGTGAGCAAGTGCCCTACTTTATCTATATGGAGGTTCCTGCCGGGGATATTGATGTTAATATACATCCAACAAAGACAGAGATAAAGTTTGAGAACGAACAGACGCTGTGGCAGATTATCAGTGCTTCCGTGAAAGAGGCGATAGGTATGTTCCACGATGTACCCTCAATAGATTTTGACACGGAGGGTAAGCCCGATATCCCTGTATTCAGGGAGCATCACGAGGATCCTCAGATGCCGAAGGTGGCATACGACCCTTCTTACAATCCGTTCAAGTCGTCATCACCGAGGAAGCAGTCGGCTGCAATGCCGCGCAACTGGGAGAAACTCTACGAGGGGCTGGTTCCTGACAAACAGCCAGAGCAAGGACTCTTCAATGACGAATATGCAGAGGCGACAGAGGATCTTATTGCCGAAAAGTCTCCGTCGCACTATCAGTACAAGGGGCAATACATAATGACTGCGGTAAAGTCGGGACTGATGATAATTGACCAGCATCGTGCCCACGTCAGAATACTATATGACTCGTATGTCAACAGACAGGGAAACATCAATTCCCAGAAAGTCCTCTTCCCCGAAGTCGTTCAGTTCCCGCCTTCGGAGCAGGTTGTGGTAGACCGGATAATGCCCGATATGCAGCGTCTGGGCTTTGAATTGTCATCGCTTGGTGGCGGCAGTTATGCAGTTAATGGCATTCCTTCGGGATTGGAAGGAGTAAACACCACGGAACTGATACACCGCATGGTGACAGATGCTGTAGATCTTGGAACAGTAGAGTCGGCAGAGGTGAGTCATCTTATTGCCGATTGTCTGGCGCGCCATGCCGCCATACCTGTTGGTCAGGTGCTCAGCAATGAAGAAATGGAAGAGATAGTAAACGGTCTTTTCGCTTGCAGTAATGTCAACTACACCCCCGATGGCAAGCCCATCCTGTGCATATTGAAACAGACCGAGATAGAGGGACTTTTCGGGTAATAACTCCGCTGTGGCATTAGGATTGTTTGATGAAAGTTACTTTTTTTGCCTTTTTTTCAAAAAAATCCCCTAAAATGTTTACTAATAAGAAAAAAGTTCGTATATTTGTGCCCAAATTTGAAAGATTACGTAATTAATTAAACTATATTTATTTTTAAAACTGAATTATGAAAAAGTTATTAGTTGTTTTAGCACTTGCAGGTGTTTCTTTCTCTGCAATGGCACAGGATGCAGATCCGGTTCTTAAGAACAGCGTTGTAACAAACTCTTTCTGGAGCAACTGGTTCGTACAGGTAGGTGCTCAGTGGGATGCTTTCTATCCCAGCCAGAGCAATTTCGGTAGTGACAAGAGTCCTCTTAAGAGCTTCCGTTCAAGCCCCGAGGCTGCAGTAGCTATCGGTAAGTGGTTCTCTCCCGAGATTGGTATGCGTTTGAAGGCTAACGGTATCTGGGGTAAGACAATCGTTGGTAAGAACGAAAGTGAAAAATTCAAGTTCTGGAATATCCACGCTCAGCCTATTTTCAACCTCAGCAATATTTTCTGTGGTTACAATCCTAACCGCGTATGGAACCTCAGCCTCTTCGGTGGTGCAGGTCTCGAGCGCAACATGACAGCAGACTGCTATGCTATGGGCGTTAGCGCTGGTATCTTGAACCAGTTCTATGTTTGCAAGCGCGTTGCTATCAACCTCGAACTTGGTTACAACTACTTCGAGGGTGACTTCGATGGTCTCTATGACGTAGTAGGTCCTCGTGGTTTCGATGCACACGACAATATCCTTTACGCAGAGTTAGGTCTTACCTACAACATCGGTAAGGTGGGTTGGAGAAATACTCCTGACGTAGACGCTATCAAGGCTCTCTCTCAGAGCCAGATCGACGCTCTTAACGCTCAGCTCGCTGACGCTAATGGTGAGATCGCACGTCTGAAGAACCTCCTTGCTAACCAGCCGAAACCGGAGCCCGCTCCCGTTCCCGATTCAGTTAAGGAATTCATCACAACTCCTGTTTCTGTATTCTTCAACATCGGTAAGACTGAGATTGCAGAGCTGAAGGACCTCGTAAATGTACAGGCACTTGCTAAGTATGCTATTGCTAATGACAACAACCTCCTCGTAACTGGTTACGCTGACAAGGCTACTGGTAAGGAGCAGCTCAACCAGACTCTGTCTGAGAAGCGTGCTAAGCGCGTTGCTGACGAGCTCGTTAAGATGGGTGTTGCCGAGAGCAAGATCAAGCAGGAAGCTAAGGGTGGTGTTGACATCCTGTCACCGATCTCTTACAACCGTCGTGCTACTGTTCAGATTACAGACTAATCAACAGATAAACGATAGAAATAATAGCCGCATGTCTTAGGATATGCGGCTATTTTTAATTTTTTTCGAGGAAAAATGAAAAAAGTTACAAAAAAATTTGGAGGTTACAAAAAAACACCGTACCTTTGCATCGCTTTTCAAAAGTAAGGGCGTTTAGCTCAGCTGGTTTAGAGCATCTGCCTTACAAGCAGAGGGTCGGCGGTTCGAATCCGTCAACGCCCAC
>JAFTFC010000096.1 GCA_017449725.1 Prevotella sp.
CAACACTTCTCCTACACCTTGGGAGGAGCCGAATACCAACGGTGCAGTGGCATTCCGTCTGGAGTCGACTATCGGTCTGTATGTTACAGGCCTTCTGGATGCTATCTCTGAGGATGACCTCAAGGCAGAGTACCAGAAGCAGGCTGCTCAGCACAAAGCTGCTGGTCGCGACGTGAAGGAATACCTCAACCCGGCATTCTGGGATGCAGAAAAAGACGACTGGGCTGGTGACCCCACCACGGGAGTTGCTAACGGTGCTTGGTACAAGCTGGCTGACGGTACAATGAAGATCAAGCGCTTCACATACGCTATGACTCGTGCATCACTGCAAGACGGTGCCGGTGCTAACGCTATGTGGAACATTCCTAACGTCAGTCGTTCAGATCGTCCTTACCTGTATACTACCAAGGCATGGGCTAAGGCAATGTCTGAAAATGCCGATGTCATCGCTAAAATCAAGGCTAATCCGGCATCACCCTACTATGCTGACGGATCAGAAGAAGGAATAAAGGCGGCAGTGTATGGACTCTTGGATCCTTCAACAAACCAGTTTGATAACGAATGGCATAAGTTCTCGCCAGAGATGAGCGACCTCGACTTCTGGCAGTTCATGGTTTGGCATCGCGGACTGGCTGTTCCACGTGCTCGCGACCTTAACGACAAGGACGTACAGCGTGGTAAGGAAGTGTTCAACCAGATTGGTTGCGCAAGTTGCCACCGTGCTAAGTGGACAACAGGTCCGGACAACTACTGGGCTCCATCGCCTATCAAGTCGAACAACCTCAGTCTGCCGACATATCCCAACCAGACCATATATCCTTACACCGACATGTTGCAGCACCGCCTGTACATGAAGAATGGTATTCATGGTTCTTGGTGTCGCACTACTCCGCTGTGGGGACGTGGACTGAGCCGCCAGAACACTGGTGCTGAGGATCGTCTGCATGACTGCCGCGCTCGCAACGAGATTGAGGCAATCATGTGGCACGCTTACTCTAAGAAGTCGGATGCTTACTGGAGTGCAGCACAGTTCTATAACCTCCCGAAGGCTGACCGCGATGCTGTGGTTAAGTTCCTTAGGGCTATCTAATCTATAGATAATATAGCCTATATAGCTTTTATAGCTACTATGCTTAAAAGAATAACGATAATACTATATATTGTGGTGATAGCCGTAATGGCTATCGCCACAATAGTTGAGAAATACTACGGCACGGAGTTTGTCCATGAGGGCATCTACGGGGCGTGGTGGTTCTCTCTGTTGTGGGGTGTTCTCACGGCAGCAGCTATAGCTTATTTCATAAAACGGCGGGTGCGACGCTGGACTGTTGTCCTTCTGCACCTGTCGTTTGTCGTTATTCTTGCCGGCGCACTGCTTACTCATCTTACCGCTACACAAGGAACTCTCCATCTGAGAAAGGGAGAGCCTGCGACGTTCAATAAATGGACTATGGTGCTTGATTCTTTTTCAATCAGTTACCATGAAGGAACGATGGCTGCTTCTAACTACACTTCGCGCTTCACCATCAACGATGAAAGTAAGAAAGCCATGGGACTTGTCTCAATGAACAAGATATTTACCTATCGCGGAGTGCGGTTCTACCAGAGCGGGTATGACCCCGATGAACAAGGTGCTTATCTCTCATATAATAGCGACCCGTGGGGAATCCCGGTAACATATACCGGTTATGCCCTGCTGTTCTTCTCGCTCTTGGCGGTATGGGTAGACAGGATGACTAGAAAGTCTAGATTTTCTAGCCTGTCTAGCCTGTCTAGCCAATCTAGCCGATCTAGCCAATCTAGCCGATCTAGAAATTCTAGAATTCCGGTCATTGCGCTCTTGATGCTGTCTTTTTCTTTCTCGGCACAGGCTCAGCGTACCATTCCTGCTGTTTCTGCTGACCAGTTTGGACGGTTGAACATACTATATAACGACCGCATCTGTCCGGTTCAGACCTTCGCAATGGATTTCACCAAGAAACTTTATGGTAAGGCTTCCTATAAAGGATTTACCGCCGAGCAGGTGCTTGCCGGGTTCTTGTTCTTTCCCGATGAATGGAGCAAGGAACCTATCGTCAAAGTTAAGAGCGGAGCGATGAAAGATCGTCTGCAGTTGCCTGACTATTGTGCGGTAACGACATTCTTCAACCATGACATGGGTGGGTATATTCTTGGTCCCTATCTACAAGAGGCATATCAGGGCAACCGCGACAAGTTCCATAGTGATGTGCTGAAGATGGACGACCGTCTTATGCTTGTCATGGAATTGAGGCAGGGAACTCCGATGAAGGTTTTCCCCTTTGGTGATAGACAGAATAACAAGTCTGGTGTTTCCTGGTTTTCTCCTACGGATAAGTTTCCCGCTGCGATGGAGCAGGAGAGGCAGGAGTACATGAAGAATGTGTTCGGGATGCTCTACGGTGATGCTCAGACTGGTAATATGGAGCACTTCGATGCTGTGGTTTCTAAGATGGCAGAGTATCAGCGTGCATTCGGTGGTGCTTCACTACCCTCAAAGAAGCAGGTGCAGGCAGAGCGTATATATAATAAGGTGCCGTTTGCTACAATCCTCTTCATGGTATGTCTTACCATGGCATTCCTAAGTGTCATTCGGAAACGCTGGATGCAGATAGCGGCAATAGCAGTCCTTGCGGTTTCTTTTGTTGCTCTTACGATATGTCTCGCATTGAGGTGGATTGTCAGCGGAACGATACCGATGGCTAATGGTTACGAGACAATGCTGCTAATGGCATGGTTGATACAGTTGTTGGCGCTTGTGCTCAGTAGGAGATACCCCCTGATAGTGACTTTCGGACTTCTGATGTCTGGTTTCTTCCTGCTGGTAAGCCATATATCCCAGATGGATCCTCAGATATCTCACGTCATGCCAGTATTGTCATCCCCTCTGCTCAGCTTGCATGTAAGTATTATAATGATGGCTTTCGCCCTGCTCTCACTGACTTTCATCATCGCTGTTTTCTTTTTGGGGAAACCGAGGAGAACAGAGCCGACTCTTGGAGACCAGCTTACTGATCTTTCGAAACTATTCCTCTATCCTGCTATAGTATGTCTCGGCTTCGGCATATTCATAGGAGCCATCTGGGCAAATGTTTCATGGGGTACATATTGGGGATGGGATCCGAAAGAGGTATGGGCACTGATAACCTTCATGGTTTACTCGGTGGCTCTACATGAACAGTCGTTGGCGTGGTTGAGAAAACCGAAGAGTTACCACCTTTTCATGTTCTTCGCTTTCCTCACTATTTTGATGACCTATTTCGGGGTGAACTATTTCCTTGGGGGCATGCATTCCTACGCATAAAGCCCTCGTTTTGCCCTGTTTTCATCATTTTGTTCTTTTCTCGCTCTTGACTCATTTTGTAAAAAAGTGAGTTTTTTGCGTAGCGCATTATTTGGTTTGTAGAGTAGTTTAATTTAAATTTGCACCGGTAAATTTGTTTAAACAAAAATCGAATCAGTATTATGCAGATGACTCACAAATGGCTTGCGAAAGTTCTTTTTGTTTTAGTCGCCTTACTCACCGCCGTTCCCGCAGAGAGTCAGAGACACATTGAGATTGTCAATGACTCCAAGGGAATACGGCTGACAATTGACAACGAACCTTTCTTCATTAAAGGCATGAACTGGGATTATTTCCCAATTGGCACGAACTATGCATATAGCTTGTGGCGTCAGCCTGACGATGTTATCCGTGCTGCACTGGATAACGAAATGTCCCTTCTGAGGAAGATGGGTGTCAATGTAATAAGACAGTATTCGACAATACCTCCACGATGGATTCAGTATATTTATGAGAATTACGGCATCTATACGATGATCAATCATTCGTTTGGCCGATATGGTGTTGTTGCCAATGGTATTGACTATAGTAATACCGACTATTGCAAGGAGGAAATCAGGAAAGAGTTGCTGAATCAGGTGGAAGAGTTCGCTAATACCTATAAGCGCACTCCTGGATTGCTGATGTACCTGTTGGGTAATGAGAACAACTACGGATTGTTCTGGGAAGGGGCAGAAACCGAAGATATTCCCGTGGCTAACCGGCGTTCTACCCGTGAAGCGCGGTGCATGTATGAACTGTTCAACGAGGCAACCCGTAGGATTAAAGCTATTGATTCTTCTGTGCCTGTAGCCATATGCAATGGTGACCTGTTGTTCCTGGATGTCATCGCCGAAGTGTGTAAAGACGTAGACATTCTGGGGGTTAACAGTTATCGTGGCGATTCTTTTGACGTGTTGTTCAAGAATGTTAGAGAGAAGTTCAACAAGCCCGTGCTGTTCACGGAGTTCGGTGCTGATGCCTTCAATGCCAAAACGCAGCAGGAAGCTCAAAAGGAGCAGGCAGAGATATTGCTGAACAACTGGGAAGAACTCTATCTCAATGCTGCCGGCATGGGATTGTGCGACAACTGTATAGGCGGGTTTACCTTCCAGTTCAGTGATGGTTGGTGGAAGTATGACCAGAAGAAGAACCTTGATGTGCACGACACTAATGCCTCTTGGGCTAATGGAGGATACAAGTTCGACTATGTAAAGGGCAAAAACAATATGAACGAGGAGTGGTTCGGCGTCTGTGCCAAGGGGAAACCCGATGAAAGGGGACTATATGAACTGTTCCCGCGCATGGCTTTCGAGGCTTTGGGCGATATTCATCACATGGATGTTTATTCTACAACCCCAAATGATATAATGCAGCATTTCGATGCTGTCCGTAAACAATTAGAAAACAAATAATCAGAAATAAGTAGTTAATAGTAAAATTGTAAGAATCACTATGGTGAACAACGAAAAACAATCTGTGGAAACTGCCGAATTCTTCGAGGTGAAGAACGTTGACGGCATGGAACCGTTTTTTATGAATGTGGTTAGTGGAACCGACCTCTGGACATTTATGTCAAGCAACGGAGGAATAACAGCAGGCAGACGAAGTGCCGACTGGGCACTGTTCCCCTATGATACTGACGATAAGGTGACAGACTCGGTAGAGAATACCGGCAGTAAAACGCTCGTTCGCCGTGCCGGAGACAGTCGCTGCTGGGAACCGTTCTCCGTTCGCAGTGAAGGATTGTTCAACCTGGAGAGAAACCTGTATAAGAGCCGTATTGGTAACAGTGTTATCTTCGAAGAAATAAATAACGACTGGAAACTGAACTTCCGCTGGCAATGGACTCCCGGTGACCGCTTCGGATTCCAGCGCGAGGCAACCATTGAGAACCTCGGTTCGGAAACAGTGAAGCTGGAGGTGCTTGATGGTATACAGAATGTAATGCCATGCGGAGTGCCACGTGATTTGCAGCGCAACTCCAGCAATCTTGTTAATGCATATAAACAGACACAACTGGAACCTCAGACGGGTATGGGTCTGTTCTGTCTTAGTGCCATTATCATTGACAGGGCAGAACCCAGTGAGGCTCTTCGTTGCAATGTTGTTTGGCAGACCGGTCTCGACAAACCAGTACATCTTCTCTCTTCCTCACAGTTATCAGCTTTCCGTAAAGGGCAGCCAATAACAGAGGAAACCATCGTCAAGGGTGAGCGCGGAGCATACTTGTTGGGTGCTACGATTGATGTTCCTGCACGCGCTAAGAAGTCGTGGACTATTGTTGCCGATGTTATGAAGGACCAGACAGAAGTTGTGGCACTCCGAGAACAGCTCAAGAGCACGACAGACATGAAGTCACTGCTCGACAAGGATGTTGAGAGTGCTACACAGCGCCTTGTAGAATTTGTTGCTAAGGCTGACGGTATTCAGGAGACTGCCGATGAGGCACGCACAGCCCGTCATTTCTCCAACACTATGTTCAACATCATGCGTGGCGGTATTCCTCTTGGTGAGGTTACCAAGGACAATCAGCTGCCACTTGGTTTCAGTCGTCGCCATGGAGACCCGACACGTCCTTGGAATAAGTTCAATATCAACACTACAGACCCGGTTACCGGCAAACCGGTTCTGGACTACGAGGGCAATTGGCGCGACATTTTCCAGAACTGGGAGGCGTTGGCTGTGTCTTACCCGACACTCCTTGAGGCTATGACCGATAAATTCCTAAGCTGCACGACAGCCGACGGCTATAATCCTTATCGCGTTACCAAGGCAGGCTTTGATTGGGAGGAAGAAGATCCGTCAGACCCATGGTCGTATATCGGCTATTGGGGCGACCACCAGATTATTTATCTGCTCCGTTTGCTGGAGGCAGAGGAGGCTCACACTCCCGGACAACTTTCGGCTCGCCTCAATACTCCTGCCTATCCATTTGCTAATGTCCCCTATCGTATAAAGCCGTACAAGGAGATACTTCAGAATCCTAAGGACACTATCCGATTCGATGCACCGCTCAGTGCACGTCTTAAGAAAGAGATGGCAGTGAAGGGTGTAGATGCTGCCCTGCTGAAAGGTACAGACGGAAATACTGTGAAGGCAACTCTCCTGGAGAAGGTACTGGTATCGCTATTGGCAAAACTATCCAACTTTATTCCCGAGGGCGGTATATGGATGAACACCCAGCGTCCTGAGTGGAACGATGCTAACAACGCCCTTGTCGGCGGTGGACTGTCGGTGGTAACGCTGTGCTACCTGCATCGTGCATTGCTTTTCTATCGTGATATTGTGAAAGCTTCTTCCGAGACAGAGTTCACTATCTCTAATGAAGTTAAGTCATGGATGGAAGCAACTGGCGCTGCCCTCGCACTTAATGGTGCTCAGGAAGTGATGGATGCTCTGGGTGAGGCATCTACGGTATATCGTCAGAAGATATACGCTAATTCTTTCTGCGAAGGAACGGCTAAGGTACAGCGCGACACTGTATTGGCATTCCTTTCCGCTGCCCTTAAACCGGTGGAGACGAGTATTCGTGCCAACCGTCGCAGCGACGGACTTTATCATTCTTATAATATTATGGAACTGTCCGGCGGTCGTTTCGCCGGCATCCGCACACTGGCAGAGATGCTTGAAGGTCAGGTGGCTGTGCTCAGTTCAGGTGTTCTTTCTCCTGCTGAGGCTCTCGAAGTGCTTAATGCTCTTCGCGCGAGCAAACTCTACAGGGAAGACCAGCAGAGTTACATGCTGTATCCCAACAAGAACCTGCCGGGCTTCTTGGAAAAGAACTGCCTGCCAAAGGAAGCCCTCGACCGTTCTCCGCTCCTTAAGAAGATGGTCGAAGAAGGTGACAAGCGCCTGGTAAATCAGGACGTTTGTGGAACAATGCATTTCAACGGTACTTTCCGTAATGCAGGCGACCTTGCTGCGGCAATGAACAAGATAGGTATTGTTGAGGCTGAGCAGAAGACTCTCCTTGATCTGTTCGAAGAAACTTTCGACCATAAGGCATTCACTGGTCGTAGTGGTACTTTCTATGCTTACGAAGGACTGGGCAGTATCTACTGGCACATGGTTTCCAAGTTGCTGGTGGCTACTCAGGAGTGCTACTTCCAGGCTCTGGATGCCGATGCACCCGAGACAGATGCGCTCGCAAACCATTATCACACTATTCTTGAAGGAACCGGAATCCACAAGACGGCACGCGAATATGGTGCCTTCTCTACCGATGCTTATTCACATACACCTTGGGGTAAGGGAGCACGCCAGCCGGGAATGACCGGACAGGTTAAGGAGGACATTCTCGCCCGCTTCGGCGAACTGGGCGTGCGTGTACTCGACGGTAAGGTAACTTTCCGTCCTACGTTGCTCCGTGACGACGAGTTCCTGCCCGACGGCACACTCTCGTTCTCCTATTGTGGCGCCAAGGTGACATACCGTCGTGGTAATGGTGAGGGCAAGACCCTGTCGGCTGCCGACAGCGCCCGTCTCTTCGCCCGCCAGGTCGATGAACTCGAAATAACGGTATAGATAATCTGAAAAAATAATAACATAAACAATCATGAAAACAAAAGCATTATTGATGATGGCTCTTGCACTGCAAGCATGCTCCCAGAAGGAGATAACAGTCTGGGAAACAAACTCCGGAGGCGACAAATTGGTTCAGAAGACCGAGTTCGCTACTGCGGAAAAGACGATTAATATAGAGGTAAACAGTGCTGAAGAGCGCCAGACGTTAATTGGTATCGGTGGTTCTTTCACTGAGGCTACTTCGTCGCTGTTGGCACAGATGAGCAAGGAGAAACGCCAAGAGGTAATCGATGCCTACTTCGGTGAGGACGGATCGCGCTACTCGCTCACCCGTACTCATATCGGTTCGTGCGACTTCTCTCGCGGTCACTACAGCTATGCCATGGAGAAGGACGATACGCTTATGGAACATTTTTCTATCGCTGTTGACGAAGAGACTCTTCTACCTCTTATCAAAGATGCACAGGCTGTATCTAAGGATGGCTTCAAACTGGTATCGTCACCATGGAGCGCTCCTTATTGGATGAAGGATAATCAGTCGGATATCGGCGGTGTGCTGTTGTCCCAGTACCAGCAGGCTTATGCTAACTATTTTGTTAAATATCTTGAGGCATACAAAGAGAAGGGTGTTGATGTGTGGGCACTCACGCCAATCAACGAACCTTATGGTAATAACAACAACTGGGAGAGCATGTACTTTGATCCCAAGTATGAGGCAGCATTTGTTCGCGACTATATGGGACCGACGCTTGAGAAAGCAGGGTTCGGTGACGTAAAGATATTGGGTTACGACCAGAACCGTGCCGGCATTCCTGAATGGACGGATGCCATGTATGCCGACGAGGCTACATCCAAATACTTCAGTGGTCTCGCCGTACACTGGTATGAGAGCACCGTCGATTGGTTCCCAGAAATGCTTAACAAGGCTCGTGAGAAGGCACCCGAGAAGTTGGTCATTGAGACCGAAGGTTGTGTGGATGCCGAAGTACCTCACTGGAAGGACGATGCATGGTATTGGTCGTGCGAAGGTACCGACTGGGGATGGGACTGGGCACCCGACGAGCAGAAACACCTGCACCCGAAGTATGTTCCGGTTTTCCGCTATGCCCGTGACATTATTGGTTGTCTGAACAACTGGGTAAGTGGTTGGATAGACTGGAATATGGTGCTCAATCGTCAGGGCGGTCCCGGCTGGGCAAAGAATTGGTGTTGCGCCCCTGTTTTGGCGGATCCTGATGCCGACGAGGTATATTTCACTCCTATGTACTATGCCATAGCACACTTCAGCCGTTTCCTGCGCCCCGATGCTAAGGTTCTGGGTGTTAAAGTCGGTGGCGACGAGCCCACAACGATAGAGGAAAAGAGCAAGGCAGTGATGGCAACCGCCGTTCGCAACCCCGATGGAAGCATCGCTGTTGTAGTAATCAATCAGGGAGACGAACCAGTGTCAATCGATTTGGCCATCGATGGCAAGCATTATGACCTTTCTATATCTAAAGAAGCAATTCAGACAATTGTACTCTAATAATTAAATACTAATCTAATGACCAAAACAATATCAAATACAGGCAAGCTGAGTTGGGGTCAGAAACTCGCCTACAGTTCGGGTAGCCTTACAAATAACCTGCTGCCGGCAGCCTTGGGAGTATTTATGTTCTTCCTTGTAACAGGATTCGGCATGGATCCTTTCCTTGCCGGTCTGCTTGGCGGTATACCGCGTTTCTTCGATGCTCTGACCGACCCCATCATGGGCTATATCACCGACAACAGTCGCACGGGCTGGGGACGTCGTCGTCCTTACATCTTTGTTGGTGCCATCGTTACCGGCATTCTCTTTATCCTGTTGTGGCAAATGAGTCCCGAGAACGGTCAGACTTTCAACTTCTGGTACTTCCTTGTAATGTCGCTTCTGTACATCACGGGTAATACCATCTTCTCGACACCGTTCATCGGTCTCGGTTACGAGATGTCCGACGACTACAATGAGCGTACTCGTCTGATGGGTATAACCAATACCATAGGGCAGATAGCATGGATGATAGTTCCTTGGTTCTGGGCGCTTATCTCTAATCCAGATTACATCTTCGCCACTCAGGTAGAGGGAGTTCGTAAACTCTCTATCGTTGTTGCAGCCCTCTGTATTATTACAGGTATCATGCCGGCAATATTCTGTAAGGAACCGCCGTTGCCTGATGACGGCAAGGAGCGTCCCGGAATTACCATGGCGGGTATGTGGAGCGTGGTCAAAGATGTGTTCAAGAACTTGGGAGAGGTGTTCACAAACCGCCCGTTCCTTCGCCTCTGTGTGGCTACCTTCTTAGTGTACAACGGTTTCCAGATGGTTGCTTCGTTCGCCAACTATATTATCGTGTACTATATGTTCAATGGTGACTATTCGCTGGCAAACAACTGGCTCACTTGGGAGTGGGTACCTACTCTCTTCCGCTCGGCTTCGGCTTGGTTCGCTACCGTTCAGGCAATCATTACTGCCTTTATGGTAATACCTGTCGTTACGTGGATGGCAGGAAAATGGGGAAAGAAACAGGCTTTCGTCATCTCTACCGTAATCTCCATCGTGGGTTATGTAATGAAGTGGTGGGGCTTCAGTCCCGAGAACCCCTGGCTCATGTTCCTGCCGCTACCGCTGATGTCGTTCGGTATGGGCGGTCTGTTCACTCTTATGATGAGTATGACGGCAGACGTGTGCGACCTCGACGAATTGAAAAACGGTCTGCCGCGTAAGGAGAGCCAGTTTGGTGCTGTCTATTGGTGGATGGTTAAGATGGGACAGTCGCTGGCATTGGTGCTGGGCGGAGCGATCTTGAAGTGGGTGGCATTCGACCAGAATGCAGCCATCCAGACTCCCGAGACCCTCACCCAGTTGCGATTGGCTGATATCATCGTTCCTGCCGGTTCGGCATTCATCGCTATCTTTGTGATGCTCGGATATAACCTTACCGAGGGTAAGATGAAAGAAATAAAGGCACAACTTGAAGAGAAGCGCAAACAGTATTAAATAACAAACGAAGAGCGGTAGCAGATTTCCTGCTACCGCTCTTATTATGTCTATAAGTTTAAAACTACTACTGTAAACAGAACTTCACCCTTCCGGCAATGTTGTCTGAGGCATTACCGATAAGAGCTTCGAAGTCACCCTCCTCAGCACGCCAATCACCTTGACTTTCATCGTAGAACTTCAATGCGTCAGCACCGATGCTTATGCTCACCTCTTTGCTTTCGCCCGGTTCTAACCATACTTTCTGAAATCCTTTGAGTTCCTTTTCCGGACGGTCTACCGATGCCTTCACGTCATGAATATACAACTGTACAGTCTCGGCACCAGCCATCTTGCCGGTGTTGGTTACCTTGACAGTAAATGTAATGTTGCCGTCTCGGGTCATTTCCTTCTTGTCACTCTTCAGGTCCGTTATCTTAAACGTGGTGTAACTCTGTCCATAACCGAAGGCGAACGTTGGACGAATCTTCTGTTTGTCCATCCAGCGGTAGCCTACGTAGATACCTTCCTTGTACTCCTCGTCGAGTCCGTCCTCGCGCCATGTTCCAGGATATGTGTTAAGGGCATGCGCAGCACAGTCCTCCAGTTTTGCATACCATGTGAACGGGAGTTTGCCGCTGGGGTTTACGTCTCCGAAGAGTACGTCAGCCAGAGCCTCGCCTGCTTCCGAACCGATGAACCAGCCCTGTACTATTGCGGGCACCTTGTCCTTCCATGGCAGTTCCACGGCATTTCCCGATATGTTAACATACACGATGTTCTTGTTTACTGCTGCCAGCGCCTCCATAAGTTTGTTCTGCTGGTAGGGTAGGGCGTACTCCTTACGGTCGTGACCTTCAGCATCCTGATAGTCGGACTTGTTCAGACCGCCGAAGACAATTACCAGGTCGGCATTTTTTGCCTTCTCCACTGCCTCTCGGCGCAATTCCTCCGGAGTACGGTTCTCTGCGATGCTGCGTCCTACCGTTACTCCATTATAGCTCTGAACGGTGTCGCCTACGTATCCGCGGGCGTAGTCACATTGAACTTTTAACATTGAACATTGAGCATTGATGCCGTCCAGTGGCAGTATCTCTTTCTGCACTTTCAGCGACGAACTGCCGCCTCCGACAGTCATCATCTTTATGGCATTCTCACCAACCACCAGTATCTTCTTGTATTTCGAAGCATCTATAGGCAACAAATTCTCATTTTTCCCTTTAACTTTTTCATTCTTCAAGAGCACAATTCCCTCACCGGCAATCTTGCGTGCCGCCTCGTAGTGACTCTCCGAGCAAAGGAAGCCCTGGGCACGGTTTCGGTTCATTGTGGTGCGGAAGAACAGGCGCAACACGCGGCGTACCTTCTCGTCAAGTTCCTTCTGCGTGTACTTGCCTTCTTTTATAAGGTTCTTATAGGCATCAGCCATATAGTACATATAGTAGGCATTCGACATGCCGTCGGTCATACCGTCTGTCCACGAACCGAACTCCATGTCCAGACCGTTTTCTATCGCTTCTTCGGTATTGTGGGCACCACCCCAGTCGCTCACTACCACTCCGTCGAACTTCCAGTCGCCCTTCAGTATTTTGTTCAGCATAATGGCATTGTGGCACATGTGCTGGTTCTTATACTTGTTATAGGCTCCCATAATCGCCCATGTGCCGCCCTCAGTGACGGCAGCCTTGAATGCAGGCAGGTAGATCTCGTGCAGGGCACGGTCGCTCACCATAATGTTCACGAAGAAACGGTGCTCCTCATCGTTGTTCAGGGCGTAGTGCTTAACGCATGCCGATACTCCGGTGCTCTGCAACCCTTGGATGTACGGCACAGCAATGCGCGAGGTGAGATACGGATCCTCACCCATGTATTCGAAGTTGCGTCCGTTCAGTGGCGTGCGGTTGATGTTCACTCCCGGTGCCAGAATCATGTCCTTGCCACGATAGCGTGCCTCTTCGCCGAGGCTCCTTCCGTAGAGCCTTGCCATCTGAGGGTTCCATGTTGCTGCCAGACAGGTCAGTGCAGGGAAAGCCACGCACGAATCGTTTGTCTGTCCTGCCTGCACCCACTCGTCCCAAAGAACGTCGGGACGTACTCCGTGTGGACCGTCATCGGTCCAGAAATCAGGAAGTCCCAGTCGCTTCACTCCGGGAGAGGAAAATTTCGACTGCGCATGAATCACGGCAATCTTTTCGTCGAGCGTCATGCGCTTTAGTGCATCTTCCACCCTTTCCTCAATCGGTTTAGACTCATCAAGATAGACCGGCGTCTGCTGTGCTCCACTCGTCAGTGTAGCCAGCAGCGCCATTGTTGTTAAAAGGATTTTCTTCATTGTAGTAATGTTCTTTATTATCGTAATGTCGTTATTTCGTTATGACGTTATATCGTTATTTCGATTTTACCTTTTTACCTTTTTACCTTTTTACCTTTTTACCTTTTATAATAACGATTCCTCGATAGCCCTTGTCCACGCGCTGTCCGATAAGGTTAAATACAGCAGAGTGTCGAGTGTGCTGCAACTCTGTCGCAGCAATACCGTCCGTCTCGTCGAAACCGATGCGGTATTCTTTCGTTCCGGCACCATCCGGCAGCACGAAATAGCCACGGAACTCAGTGATTCTTCCGCCCACCTGATGGTACAGTTTACCGTCACCATTGGCTTTCAGGGTATAGATGTTATCGCCTGAGGGGATGTCCGTTCTGTAGGTGAAGTTTCCGTTGAAGTTTGCCTTATCTGCATTTGCACCGTTAAGTCCAGAAGTCCTCTCAGCGAATGTTATCGTCACATCTTCAGTTGCCTGCATAGCCTGCTTACCGGCAGCAGCCTCCAGAATATATGGCTTACCTGCCTCCATTGTTGCTGCTGGTTCAAAGAGCAGTGTCACCGTTGCTCCGTCGTCACTATAGCCGCTCAGTTCGTATGCCGTAACTCCTGCCGGCACCTCACAGTCGAAGGGTAGGGCGATGGTTGAGTATTTGCCTGTCAGGGTGCGTTCATACTTCACGCTGTTTGCTGTCACCTCGATGTTTTTGTTAATGCGGTTGCCGTCCTTCAGTTCCACATATCGGGAACTGTAGTTTCCGCCATTCTCCACCAGCACGTTTTTAGAGTTGGTGATAAGGTCCTTCTGACTCTCACTGACTATTACCATCGCGTTGGGGTTCACCACATCGAAAGAGGTTCCGGCTTCAATACCTGCTACACCTCTCAGGTCGTAAGCCACAGGCATCAGTGAAGCATCACTCGCTGCCGCCTCAACGTTGGCTGCATCGATGGCAGTGAAGTTCCCGGCATCCCACTTTCCTGCCAGCACATGGATATTATTGCCGTCTGTTCCAGTATCGCGAAGAGCAGGCGAGGCATCGCGCACTTTCTCTGTTCCGTACACCTCCAACTCGTAGATGCTGTAGCCGTATGCCGGTAGTGCCTTCACTTGGCAGTTAACTCTCACATACTGGGCTTCCTTAGTTCCGAAACTGTTGAATGTGCGTATCCCCGCCGTACCGTCAGTTACCGAGGCGATGTCACTCCACGTCAGTCCGTCTGTAGAGTACTCTACCTTATAATTAGTTGCGTACGCCGGTTCCCAGTTTATGACTATCTTATTGATATTATACACCGCCTTGAGGTCTACTGTCAGCATGTCCGTAGTATTCGCCCAAGCACTCTCCCAGCGTGTGGTGCTGTTGCCGTCGGTGGCGAGTGTAGCCACGGCATTGCCGTTTTCGCTGGTCGCCTCTGTCGGTTTGTTCAGTGCGAGGTTGATGTCAGCGTATGCCTTGGCACTGATAAACACCATGTCGGTCACCTCTCCGTCAGCAACGACTACCGCATATTCACCTGCCTCAGTAAAACTAATACTGCCGTTCTTCGTTATTGTTCCCTTGTCAGAATCCGCCAGGGTGTAATTACCGTCGTTTTCTGTATAGGTACATACCCTCCAGTTGAGGTTGTCGTAGTTGGTATTCATCTGCTTGCCAAACTGGTCGCATACCGTTACTTCGTACTGCAACGACTCACCTACGGGCACCTGTGCCGTCCGCGGCGACAACGCTATGCTTCCTGCCACCAGAGCCTCCTCTACGGGGAATGCCTTTGTTGCTGTCAGTGAACCAACAACAGCCTTTACCGTTGCCAATGGTGCCACGCGTGGAGTCAGCACACCGGCTTCGGTTATCCTTCCGTCCTTACTGCTCCATTCTGCAGTCACATCCTTCCACGTCTTGCCGACGGTATAGCCCTTGATGGTGATCTGTTCGGGTTGGTATTGTGTCAGCGTGGGATGCTCCGAGGTGATTTTCACGCCCAGCAGGTCGCCGTCAGCGGCATCCGTCCACTGTCCGTACACCTCAAATTCATACATCGACACACCATAGGCGTCGTTCGAACGCTGGGTGCAGAGCATGCGCACGTAGCGACCGGTCACGTCACCCATCTTGGTGTTCACATAACCTATTGCGCCCAGTTCCGAAGCGGCGTCGGTCCATACCTCACCGTCGTCAGACACTTGCAGTTTGTATGTTCCGGCAAAGGCAGCCTCCCAGTTGATCTTCACCTGATAGATCTTCGCCTGCTTGCCCAGGTCGACGTAGATCCACTGCCCGTCAGCCACCTGGCTCGACCAGCGCGTGTTGCTGCTGCCGTCGGTCGCCTGTGCTCCGTTCTGCGTGATGTTGTTCTCATTGGTGCTGGTATATGCGCTCTTGCCGAGTGCCAGGTTCTCCATCACCAGTTCGTCGCGCACGTCGGTGTCATCGTCCGCACCGAAGATGGTGTCCGACGACTTCGACACCCGTCCGCTCACCGCCAGCCGTCGTGCAGGC
>JAFTFC010000097.1 GCA_017449725.1 Prevotella sp.
GAAAGTAGAGGTAAATAACGTTCGCAAACTATCAAAGGGCGTTTACATCATTAACGGACGTAAGGTGATGATTCCCTGATAAATAAATCGCTCCGGTTAAATGTCGGAGCGATTTGTTTTATTTAATTCTTTTCTTTAAGTTCTCTGGATGTTGTATAGTATCCCAGATGTCGACAATTCTGACTATATCTGAAGTCTTTGAATAGTGGTACACAATCTTGAAGCGAGTCATAATATGGCAACTGCGATATAACAGCTTTCTGTTTCTTGTCAAAAATTCTGGAGGATAGGATTCGGGAAAACCTTCAAGCTGATGCTCTATTCTCTTTCGCTCTGTGTGCCATTTCTGTGCCGTGGTGGTTCCGAATTCATGATACGAATACAGCACTCTTTCAAGAAAGATTTTCTCTGCTTTCTTATTCCACTTTACTTGAGCCATGGGAACATTTTCAATAGTTCTGTATCCATTTCTTCAGAAGTGACCCAGTCGCTTTCATCTCCATTCTCTGCTCTCTCGATAGCCTGCTCTGCTTTGTCTATGCGAGCATTCAGTTCTTTCATGGTATATGGTCCAATGCCAGGGTCATACTCATTAGGGAGCATATAGTTATCTTCAATAACAGTATTGGCATAGCCACTTCCTGTTGCTGTATAGCCAATTAAAGGTTCGCCGGCAACATCTATGCCATTTTCTTTGTTTTCTGGATACCTCTTTCCTGCCATATTATTCATATTTTTCGCTGCAAATATATAGAATAATTTGTTAAGCTGCAAATATTTCCTTTCTTTTCTTACGTACATTAAAAAAAGGAGGGGCGACCCTCCTTTTTTAATTATATTCAGGTATTATCAGATAATGCCCTTGAAGAAATCGTTGCCCTTGTCATCAACAAGGATGAAGGCTGGGAAGTCTTCGACTTCTATCTTCCAGATTGCTTCCATGCCAAGTTCGGGGTACTCTACACACTCGATACTCTTGATTGACGACTGCGACAGTACGGCAGCCACGCCGCCGATAGTACCGAGGTAGAAGCCGCCGTGTTTCTTGCAGGCATCGGTGACTACCTGTGAACGGTTACCTTTGGCAATCATAACGAGTGATGCTCCATGATCCTGGAACTCGTCAACGTACGGGTCCATACGGTTGGCTGTCGTCGGTCCCATAGATCCGCAGGGGTAGCCTTCGGGAGTCTTGGCAGGTCCTGCGTAAAGGATAGGATGGTCCTTGAAGTACTGAGGCATCTCTTCGCCGGCATCCAGACGAGCCTTGAGCTTGGCGTGAGCGATGTCGCGAGCCACAATGATAGTACCTTTGAGGTTCACTCGGGTGGACACGGGATACTTTGTCAGTTCCTTACGAACAGCATCGATACCCTGGTTGAGGTCTATCTCAACACCCTTGGCACCCTCGCCGGGACGACGATACTCCTCAGGGATGAGCTCTGTTGGGTTGGCATCCATCTTCTCCAACCAAATACCCTGTGCGTTGATCTTCGCCTTGATGTTGCGGTCGGCAGAACAGCTGACACCCATGCCGATAGGACAGCTCGCACCGTGGCGCGGCAGACGTATAACACGGATGTCGTGAGCCAGGTACTTACCACCGAACTGTGCTCCGAGACCTATCTTATATGCTTCCTTAAGAAGTTTCTGCTCAAGTTCAACATCGCGGAAGGCACGACCTGTCTCGTCGCCCGTTGTCGGCAGCGAGTCGTAGTACTTAATGCTGGCGAGCTTAACGGTCAGGAGGTTCTTCTCTGCCGATGTACCGCCGATGACGAATGCGATGTGGTAGGGAGGACAAGCTGCCGTACCGAGTGACTTCATCTTCTCAACGAGGAACGGCAGCAGTGTGCCCTCGTTCTGGATTGTCGCCTTTGTCATGGGATAGAAGTAGGTCTTGTTGGCACTTCCTCCACCCTTAGCCACCATTACAAATCGGTACTCAGCACCTTCCGTAGCCTCGATGTCTATCTGTGCAGGCAGGTTGCAACGGGTGTTCACCTCGTCGTACATATTGAGCGGTGCGTTCTGTGAGTAACGCAGGTTCTCCTGGGTGAAGGTATTGAAAACACCGAGCGACAGCGCCTCTTCGTCCTCGAAACCTGTCCATATCTGCTGACCCTTCTCGCCATGAATAATTGCCGTTCCGGTGTCCTGGCAGAAAGGCAGGATGCCCTTGCAAGCCACGTCGGCATTGCGCAGGAACTGCAGGGCTACGTACTTGTCGTTCTCACTGGCCTCGGGGTCGTGGAGAATCTGTGCCACCTGCTCGTTGTGCTCTCGGCGCAGCATGAACTCCACGTCGTGGAATGCCTCCTGGGCAAGCAGGGTAAGCGCCGCGGGAGCTACTTTCACGATTTCCTTGCCCTCAAACTCCGTCACGGTGATACCCTCCTTGGATAGCAGACGGTATTCGGTCTTGTCTTCGCCCAACTGGAACATGGGGGCGTACTTGAATGTTACATTTGCCATAATGCTCTTTGTATTTATAGTTTAACTTTAATATCCGAAGATTTCCTCGGTGGTGACGCGACGGATAGGTGCTATCTTGCCGAGCGACTCCATGTCGAGGTCCTTCTCGTCGCCGAGGATGATGTAGCGGTAGGGCTTGCGAGCCATGTTTTTCTGCTCGAAGTTGACTACGTCCTGAAGGGTGATCGACGGCAGCGCGTTGTAGACAGCCTCCTTGGGGTCGGCGGTGTAGCCCATTCGCTTATACATATAATAATTAGAGAGGATGTTGACCCGTGTGATGCGTCGGCTCTGCAGGCTCTTCGTCAAACTTTGCTTAGCGATGTCGAAGGCAGTCTGGCTCTGCGGAATGGTGTCTACAATCTGGTTGAACGTGCGGATGCAGTCCATCATCTTGTCGTTCTGCGAAATGATGTATGTGAAGAACGACTCGGGGGCGGATGGACGGCTGGGACGGCTGTAGCGCGCGAAGGCACTGTATGCCAGTCCGCGGCTCTCACGCAGTTCCTGGAAGACGATGGTGTTCATGCCGCCGCCGAAATACTCGTTGAACATGTCCTGAACGGCTTCCTCGTCTTTGTTCCAAGGCTTGTTCTCGTTGTGGAACTGTATCATGTAGATGTTCTTGGCGTCGTAGGGAGCGATGAGAATCTCGTCTGAAGGAGTGGGCTGCAAGGTGTACTTCTTGCCAACGGGTGCAGGCTGAAGTTTCTTCGGAGTCTTATGATACTTAGCCAGTGTCTTGCTCAGCTCCTGCTCGCTCATAGAACCGTAGTATAGAACCGTCTGCTCCGTATTGCGCAGGCGTTTAAGGTTTTCGACAAGTTGCTGCGGGTCTAATTGACGGAGCTTGTCGGTAGTATAGAGATTACGCCAAGTGTTATAGGGACCGTACATTCCATAGTCCATAAGTGCTCCGAAGTTGCTGTTCTGCTCTTTCTTAGCATCCTCGCGAGTCTTCTGAACGAGGTCAACGTACTTGCTGTAGGAGTCGGCATCTGCCTTTGCATTCTGCAAGACGTCTTCGAGCAGTGCAAGAGCTTCGGGCAGGTTCTCGTTAAGTCCGCTCATCCATACATATGTCCTGTCGTCAACCACGCTGATGCCGTAGTTACAAGCCAGTTTGTAGAACTTCTGCTTTATTTCTGATACAGACATCTTGTCGGTGCCGATATACTCCAGATAGTTTGCTGCATAGTACATATCCAGGAGGTCCTCCTGACCGAAGTTGTAAATGAACTCCAAGTTGAAGCGGTCGTCGGTGGTGTTCTGCTTGTAGATAAGCGGCAGACCCGCCTTGGTCTTCGTGTCCTTCAGGTCTTTCTGGAAGTCCATGAACTGTGGAGCGATGGGAGCCACCTCGGTATTGGCGATGTCGGCGAGGAACTGGCTCTGCATGTCGCGGTTGGTCGGGATTGCGGTGATGGCAGGTTTGTCGATCTTCTTCTGAGTGGTGTCTTCGCCCTCGCGCTTGTAAACACAGACGAAGTTATTGCCGAAGTGGCGCTGTGCAAACTCCACAATCTGCTGCTTGGTCATCTTCGACTGGCGTTCCAGTTGTCCTACAACATCCTCCCACTTTTGGTTGGTGATGAAGGCGTCGACCATGATACTGGCGCGGCTACTGTTGTTGTCGAGCGAGTTGAGATATTGCAGTTTCTTGTTGTTGATGACGCTCTCCAGCAGGTCGTCGGCAAACTCACCGCGCTTCAGCTTCTCCATCTCTTCGAGGATGAGCGCACGCAGTTCTTCGAGTGACTGGTTGTCCTTCGGCGTTCCCTGAATGATAAAGGTGGTGTAGTCGGCAAGGGGATAGCAGAAGGCTCCTACACCCTGTGCCTTCATTGTCTGCTCAAGGTTTATCTCAAAAAGTCCTGCCTTGCCGTTGGCAAGGATGCTACTGATAACGTCGAGGGTATCTACCTGTGCTGTGTTGCCTGCGTCGAAGCGCCATGCCATCATGATGTTCTCTGCCTCCTGACCAACAACGGTAGTGTCGGCGATGGCTGTCAGCGCGGGTTGGATGCTGTATTCGGGACGCGAGAGAGTATCGCTACGCTTCCAAGAACCGAAATACTTGTCGATGATAGCAATCACCTCATCGGGGTTGAAGTCGCCCGCCATACAGATAGC
>JAFTFC010000098.1 GCA_017449725.1 Prevotella sp.
AAGGCTTTGATTGTACGCACAAAGAAAGAGATCCGTCGTGCTGATGGTTCATACATCCGCTTCGATGACAATGCATGTGTACTTCTCAACAACGCTGGTGAACTCCGCGGTAGCCGTATCTTCGGTCCCGTGGCTCGTGAGTTGCGTGCAGTAAACATGAAGGTCGTTTCTTTGGCACCTGAGGTTCTTTAATCATTAAAAGAATAAAGTAATGACAAAGTTGCATATTAAGAAAAACGACAACGTGATTGTCCTTGCCGGTGAGGATAAGGGCAAGACGGGCAAGGTGCTCAAGGTACTGGTAAAGGAGCAGCGTGCTATCGTTGAGGGAATCAACATGGTTTCCAAGAGCATGAAGCCGAGTGCCAAGAACCCTCAGGGTGGTATCGTAAAGCAGGAAGCACCTATTCATATTTCAAACTTGAGTTTGATTGACCCGAAGAGTGGCAAGGCTACCCGCATCTCTGTTAAGAGAGAGGGCAAGAATGTCGTACGAATCGCTAAAAAGTCAGGGGAGGAGATTAAGTAATGGCAAATACAGCACAGTTAAAGAAGCAGTATAAGGAGACAATAGCTCCCGCACTGCAGAAGCAGTTCAACTACTCTTCTTCTATGCAGATTCCTGTACTGAAGAAGATCGTTGTGAACCAGGGACTGGGTGACGCTACACAGGATAAGAAGATTATCGACGTTGCAATCAACGAGATTTCTACCATCACAGGTCAGAAGGCAGTAGCTACCTATTCAAAGAAGGATATCGCTAACTTCAAGTTGCGTAAGAAGATGCCTATCGGCGTTATGGTAACACTGCGTCGTGAGCGCATGTACGAATTCCTGGAGCGCCTCGTTCGTATCGCACTTCCCCGTATCCGTGACTTCAAGGGTATTGAGAGCAAGTTCGACGGTCGTGGAAACTACACTCTGGGTATTCAGGAGCAGATCATCTTCCCCGAGATTAACATCGACTCTATCGATCGCATTCAGGGAATGAACATCACTTTCGTCACCACAGCAAAGACCGACGAAGAGGGTTACGCACTGCTCAAGGGTTTCGGTCTTCCTTTCAAGAACGCTAAAAACGATTAAGAGATATGGCAAAAGAATCAATGAAAGCGCGCGAGGTAAAGCGTGCGAAACTTGTGGCTCGCTATGCTGAGAAACGTGCTGCTCTGAAGCAGATTATAGCAAAGACTGACGACCCTGCTGAGGCATACGAGGCAGCGCGTAAGTTGCAGAGCATTCCACGCAACGCTAACCCCATCCGTCTGCACAACCGTTGCAAGATAACCGGACGTCCGACGGGTTATATCCGTCAGTTCGGTATTTCTCGTATTCAGTTCCGCGAGATGGCGTCGGCAGGTCTTATTCCGGGCGTTAAGAAAGCAAGCTGGTAACAGAGAGTTAGTTTTTTAATATTATCGGGGGAGTCCCGATCAATTAAACATTTATAATATGACAGATCCAATAGCAGATTATCTGACGAGGTTGAGAAATGCAATCATGGCTAATCACCGTGTTGTAGAAGTACCAGCGTCAAACTTGAAGAAAGAGATCACCAAGATCCTCTTCGAGAAGGGCTACATCCTGAACTACAAGTTCATCGAGGATGGTCCTCAGGGAACAATCAAGGTTGCCTTGAAGTATAATCCCGCAACAAAAGAGAGCGCAATTAAGTCGCTCAAGAGAGTGTCCACTCCCGGTCTTCGTAAGTATACCGGTTACAAGGACATGCCGAGAGTAATTAACGGACTGGGTATCGCAATCTTATCTACGTCTAAAGGTGTAATGACTAACAAGGAAGCAGCCGCCCTGAAGATTGGTGGTGAGGTTCTTTGCTATGTATACTAATTAGAGGAGGATACGAATATGTCAAGAATAGGTAAGTTGCCAATCAGCATCCCCGCCGGAGTAACAGTTACTCAGAAAGACGGTATCGTAACAGTGAAGGGCCCCAAGGGAGAACTTTCACAGAAGGTTGATTCATCTATCATAGTAAAGATTGAGGACGCTCAGATCGTTTTTGAGATCGACGAGAACAGTCCTGTCAACTATAAGCAGAAGCAGGCTTTCCATGGTCTGTACCGCTCGCTCGTAAACAACATGGTTGTTGGCGTAAGCGAGGGCTACAAGAAGGAAATGGAGCTTGTAGGTGTCGGTTATCGTGTATCCAACCAGGGTAACCTCATCGAATTCGCACTGGGTTATACGCACCCCATCTTCATCCAGCTTCCCAGCGAGGTTAAGGTTGAGACAAAGTCGGAGCGTAACCAGAATCCTCAGATTATTTTAGAGTCGTGCGACAAGCAATTGCTCGGACTCATTTGTGCTAAGATTCGTTCTTTCCGTATGCCTGAGCCTTACAAAGGAAAAGGTATCCTGTTCAAAGGCGAGGTTATTCGCAGAAAGTCTGGTAAGTCTGCAGCAGCAAAGTAATCTTATAAATTAATGATTAAAACAATTAGAAGATTATGACGACAAAGAAAGTAGAAAGACGAATCAAGATAAAGTTCAGAATTCGCAAGAATGTCAACGGAACGGCAGAGCGTCCCCGCTTGAGCGTATTCCGTTCGAACAAGCAGATTTATGCTCAGGTTATCAATGACCTTGAGGGTAAGACTCTCGCATCAGCATCTTCACTCGGCATGGAGACAATGCCTAAGAAGGAGCAGGCTGCTAAAGTCGGTGAATTGATAGCAAAGAATGCACAGGAAGCAGGTATTACACAGGTGGTATTCGACCGTAACGGCTACCTCTACCACGGACGTGTAAAGGAACTGGCTGACGGTGCGCGTAAAGGTGGACTTAAATTTTAAACGATTATGGCAATGAACAAAGTTAAGATAAACAGTGACGTAGAGTTGAAAGACCGTCTGGTTGCTATTAACCGTGTAACCAAGGTTACAAAGGGTGGTCGTACCTTTACTTTTGCAGCAATCGTAGTTGTCGGTGATGGCAATGGTGTCATCGGCTGGGGTCTTGGTAAGGCAGGCGAAGTTACCGCAGCTATTTCCAAGGGAACAGAGGCAGCTAAGAAGAACTTGGTAAAGGTTCCTGTTCTGAAGGGAACTATTCCTCATGAGATTGAAGCACGCTTCGGTGGTGCTCACGTATTGCTCCGTCCGGCTGCTGCCGGTACCGGTCTTGTTGCCGGTGGTGCTATGCGTGCCGTACTCGAGAGTGTAGGTGTTAAGGACGTCCTCGCTAAGTCGAAGGGCTCTTCGAACCCCCACAACCTTGTAAAGGCAACCATCAAGGCGCTGAGCGAGATTCGTGATGCATATACTATTGCTCAGACTCGCGGTATCAGTCTGGATAGAGTGTTTAACGGTTAAAAACGGATAGGAGAAAAGATTATGGCAACAATTAAAGTTAAGCAGATAAAGAGTAAGATCGGTGCTCCTATCGATCAGAAGAGAACTCTTCAGGCTCTCGGCCTGCGCAAGATCTCTCAGGTGGTTGAAGTTGAGGACACACCATCAATCCGTGGTATGGTTCGCAAGGTTCATCATCTGGTAACCGTAGTAGAATAATAAACGTAAAACTTCAAAACAGTAACACATTATGAAATTACATACTTTAAAACCAGCTGAAGGCTCAACACATTCTCGTCGTAGAATAGGACGTGGTCCGGGTTCTGGTCTTGGAGGTACTTCTACTCGTGGTCATAAGGGTGCCAAGGCACGTTCTGGCTACAAGAAGAAGGTAGGTTTCGAAGGTGGACAGATGCCTCTGCAGCGCCGCGTACCGAAGTCAGGCTTCAAGAACATCAACCACAAGGAGTACTTCGCAGTTAACCTCTCAACCCTGCAGAAGCTTGCAGAAGAGAAGGGTCTTACAAAGATTGGAATTGCAGAGCTCAAGGCTGCAGGTCTCACCAATGGCAAGGAACTCGTTAAGGTTCTCGCAAAGGGTGAGCTCAAGGCTAAGCTTGAGGTTGAGGCAAATGCATTCTCTAAGACTGCTGAAGAAGCTATTAAGGCAGTAGGTGGAACCACAACTATAATCTAAAAGAGTTAAATGAAAAAGTTAATAGAGTACCTGAAGAACTGTTGGCGAATTGAGGATTTGCGCGAGCGTATCCTCATCACCATCCTGTTCGTTGCAATTTACCGTTTTGGCTCGTTTGTAGTGCTCCCTGGCATCAATCCTGACCAGTTGGAGAAGTTGCAGTCGCAGACAGCAGGTGGCTTGATGTCACTGCTCGATATGTTCTCAGGTGGAGCATTCTCCCATGCTTCAATCTTTGCATTGGGAATCATGCCCTACATCTCTGCGTCTATCGTAATGCAGCTGCTCGCAGTGGCAGTACCTTACTTCCAGAAGATGCAGCGCGAAGGCGAGAGCGGACACAAGAAGATACAGTGGTACACACGTGTGCTTACTGTAGCTATCTTGCTGTTCCAGGGACCGGCATACCTTGCTAACCTGAAGATGCAGGCATCGGGTGCCCTTGCTTCAGGAGTGACTTGGAACGAGTTCATGTTCACAGGATTCATTATCCTTGCAGCAGGTTCTATGTTCATCCTGTGGCTCGGTGAGCGTATCACCGACAGGGGTATAGGAAACGGTATCTCGCTGATCATTATGATAGGTATTATCGCCCGTCTGCCTCAGGCATTCATCCAGGAGGCTACCAGCCGCTTCACGGCTATTTCGGGTGGTGGTATCGTAATGTTCGTCGTTGAGTTACTCATCCTCTTTGCTGTCGTTTGTGCAGCAATTCTTCTGACTCAGGGTGTTCGCAAGGTTCCTGTACAGTATGCAAAACGTCTTGTAGGCAACCAGCAGTATGGTGGCGCCCGTCAGTATATCCCACTGAAGTTGTTCGCAGCCAATGTGATGCCTATCATCTTCGCTCAGGCGCTGATGTTCATCCCTCTGACTATCGTTCAGCTTAGCGGTGACCAGAGCGGTTGGGTAATCCGTAATCTGATGGATCATCACAGTCTGTTGTATAATATTGTGTTCGCAGCCCTTATCATTGCATTCACATATTTCTATACAGCAATTACGCTGAATCCTACTCAGATGGCTGAAGACATGAAGCGTAACAACGGTTTCATTCCCGGCATCAAGCCTGGTAAGGATACCGCTGACTACATCGACACAGTGATGTCGCGCATCACTCTGCCCGGTTCGCTCTTCATTGCCTTCATCGCAATCATGCCTGCATTGGCAAGTCTGCTCAATGTTCAGGACGGTTTCTCTCAGTTCTTCGGCGGTACCTCACTGCTGATTCTTGTCGGTGTCGTTATCGATACCCTGACACAGATTGAGAGCCATCTGATGATGCGTCACTACGACGGTCTGCTTAACTCAGGTCGCGTGCGTTCTACACGAAATGCCGGTGGTGCATACTAATCTGCACGGATGAAGATATTTCTGAAGACAGAGGACGAAATAGAACTGATGCGTCAGGCAAACCAACTCGTTGGTAAGACGCTTGGCGAATTGGCAAGGCATATAAAGCCCGGTGTAACAACACTCCAATTGGATAAGATTGCGGAGGAGTTCATCAGAGACCATGGTGCTATACCTACTTTCCTGAACTTCCCCAATCCCAACGGAGCGCCCTTCCCCGCAAGTGTCTGCACGTCAGTCAATGATGTTTTAGTGCATGGGGTGCCAGGCAGCAGTACAGTGTTGAAGGATGGTGATATAATTACCATTGACTGCGGCACACTGCTCAATGGCTTTAATGGTGACTCGGCATACACGTTCTGCGTAGGTGAGGTAAGCGACGAAGTAAAGCATTTGCTCCGAACTACCAAGGAAGCGCTCTATTTGGGTATAGAGAATGCTGTGGCAGGACATCATCTCGGTGATATCAGTTATGCCGTTCAGAGTCACTGCGAGGCAGAAGGCTATGGTATAGTGAGAGAACTCACCGGACATGGCATCGGACGCGAGATGCACGAAGATCCGCAAGTGCCCAACTATGGTAAACGAGGCAATGGCGTATTGCTTAAGGCAGGTATGTGTCTCGCCATCGAACCGATGGTAACCATGGGCTCCCGCGAGATTTTCCTCGACTCCGCAGACATGTGGACTATCCGCACCCGCGACCGTAAGCCTGCCGCTCACTTCGAGCATACGATCGTAGTTAGACGCGGCAAGGCAGAAATCCTCTCGTCGTTCGACGAAGCAGAAAGCATCGAAGCATCAAGAACATAGAAAGATATAATCATTAAGAATGGCAAAACAAGGCGCAATAGAGCAAGACGGAACCATCGTAGAGGCATTATCCAATGCAATGTTCCGTGTCGAACTGGAGAATGGTGTACCAATTATCGCCCATATCTCGGGTAAGATGCGTATGCACTACATCAAGATTCTCCCTGGCGACAAGGTAAAGGTAGAGATGAGTCCGTACGACCTCACTAAAGGACGAATTGTGTTTAGATACAAATAAAACTTAGAGCTATATGAAGACAAGAGCATCATTAAAGAAGCGCAACGACGACTGTAAGATCGTACGTCGTAAAGGTCGTTTGTTCGTTATCAACAAGAAGAACCCTAAGTACAAGTTGCGTCAGGGTTAATGTTAAATAAGCATAAAAGAGGCTTGGAAACTAAATTATTTTTCATACCTTTGCATGCTTTTTGGCAGAAAATGAATTTAAAGTTTTTATTATCAACTAATTATCAAACATGGCAATAAGAATTGTTGGAGTAGATTTGCCCCAGAATAAGCGTGGCGAAATCGCATTGACTTATATCTATGGTATAGGTCGAAGTAGTTCAGCAAAGATATTGGACAAGGCAGGTGTCAACCGCGACCTGAAGGTAAGCGAGTGGACTGATGACCAGGCAGCCAAAATCCGTGAAATTATCGGCGCTGAATTC
>JAFTFC010000099.1 GCA_017449725.1 Prevotella sp.
AATTTTTAGCACCTGTTGCCTCTGGTCCTGCTGCCCCCACATTCTCCGTTGCAGCAGGCTCATCGATAGTTAAAAATACAACGAGTGCTGTAACTTTGACTTCTTCAGGTAATACTATTTACTATAAGTGGAATAGTTCGGAAAATGCATACGCAAGTGCTGCTCTTGTAGCAGATCGCGCTACGTCAGGCTCTTCTCCTGTCGCTGTAACAGCACCAAGTGCAACGGGTGCTACATATCTCTATGCTGTGGCAAAGGACGGAGATGGTAATTATAGTGATGTGGTAAGCAGAAGTTATACTATTACGAATCAGACCTACACTGTTACGCTAAATACCAACGGAGGTACTATAAATGCGGGTAATATTACTGAATATGAAGAAGGGACAGGCGCTACACTTCCTACTAACGTAACAAGGGACTGCTACACATTCGCAGGATGGTATGCTAATGCTGAACTTACAGGCGATGCTGTTACAACAATCTCAGCTGAGGCTACAGGTAACAAAACGTATTGGGCTAAGTGGACACCCAAGTATGCGCTTTCTCGTAACTTCCAAGCAATCGTAGAGGCTGGTACTCAGGCGGAGAATCCTATAGCTACGTTCCTTGAGAATGCTAATATGGAACATTCTACATTTACAAGTAGTGCTTGGGAAACAAGTGCAACTCCAAGTGCTGCGTATGTTGGTTTTAAATTCAAAGATAATGGTGCATATATCAAATTCCTTGCAGAGGCTGGTAAAGAGGTAACTATTACCCTTGGTAATATTGCAGCTACTCTTGAATTGTATAAGGATGGCGTTAAGACAGACATTGCTGCAAGTACAGGTGCTGGTGTTCAGACCGTTATTCCTGCATTTACTCCAGCAGAAGATATGCTGGTAGAACTTAGAACTACTTCTGCAGGAACAGTAACCGTAAAGAAGATTATGATAGAAGCTCCAGCAGACAAGTTTGATGTTACTTATAAAGCAAACGGCTCTGGAGAGGAAGATGTTGTAAAGAATGTTTCTAAGGTAGATGAGAATATGTTTACCTATGCAGGTCACGCTTTCACAGGTTGGAATACTCAGGCTAATGGCGAAGGAGCAGACTATGCTGTTGGTGATGATGTAACTGAGGAACTTACTCTCTATGCTCAGTGGGTTAGCACTTATACAGTAGATTTTAATCTTCAGGGTCACGGCTCTGCTATCGCAGCACAGGAAGTAGCAGAGGGCGGTAAGGCTGTCGCACCTACTGCTCCCACAGCGTCTGGCTGGAACTTCGGCGGATGGTACGAAGAGGCTGCATGCGAGAATGAATTCGACTTCAATACAGCCATTAACGCTAACAAGACTCTCTATGCAAAGTGGACGGAGGATGTAAAGACGACAATTTTCTCCATGACAGTAACTTCAGGTTCGTATAGTAATGAGAGTGGTGAAGAAACGGCTTATACAGACGCGACTGTTACAGGAGGCTCGGTATTTGGTTATGGTGAAAGCGGTAAAGCTTTGTCCACAAGCAGTAGTAAAATAAAATTTGGCGGTGGTGTAGATTATATCAAACTTGTCCTTGATAATGCTTTAGTTGCAGGGGATGTGATTTCGTTTACTTGTGATAATAACTCAGGCTTGAACTTTAGCTCTTCAAATAATGGCTCTGGAATAGCAGGAGTCAATACATACACAACCGGAGCTGCAGGTCCTGGTTCTTACACTGTTAAGGAAGGAGATGCCGTTATCAATCAAAGTACTATCTATTGCTGGCGTCGTGAAGGTAAGAGTACCAACGTTACTTCTATTACAATCTCTCGTCCTGCAGCAAGCATCACAATTTCGAACTTGAATATTGAGGGCGAGAAGGACTATGCAACCATGTACTATGGAACAGTGGCAGTAGCAGTTCCTGCAGGTGTTAAGGCTTGTACTTACAAGGTTGTTGATGGCAAACTGAGAGTAAGCCGTACGTACGAAAATGGCGGTACTTATCCTGTTATTCCTGCAGGTGAGGCTGTGGTACTTGAGGCTGATGTTGATGCAAGCACAGGATATGTGTTTAACGTTTCTTCTACGGATACGACAGTAGATCCTAACAACATGCTTCGTGGAACTGACGTGGCAACAACTGTAGATGCTACAGGATACCTATACTACAAACTTGCAATAAGCAACGATGGAACGAAGGTAGGTTTCTACTATGATGGTTCGGCAAACGACGGCTCTACTATAAACAATGGTGCTCACAAGGCTTATCTCGCTGTTCCTACTGGCGGTGATGCCAAGGCGTTCTTTGCTCTTGGCGATGAGGAGTCAGAAGAGCCCCAGAACGAGACGGACGGTATTGGTTCAATTGAAAATGGAAAATTGAATATTGAAACATCTGCATTCAACCTCAGCGGTCAGCGTGTATGCAATGGCTACAAGGGCATTGTGATAATTAATGGTAAAAAGGTAAAAAGGTAAAAAGGAAAAAAGATTATGAAACAGACATATATTAAGCCAAATACAGAAATGCATGCATTAGAACTGCAGCAGATGATAGCACTGAGTGGAGATGAGCCCAATCCTGGTGGTAGCGACAAACCTCAACTTGGTAAGGAAGATAACGACTTCTGGTTCTCTGGCAAAAGCCAGTGGGATTCAGACGAAGAGGAATAATAGATATGGCGCGCTGGTAAGATTATTAAGTTATTGTTATTAGGTCTTGCCGTTGTCGGGAGACAGTGGCAGACCGCCGGCGAACTGCGCCGCGAGTGTGCGGTGGCAGAGTTTCAAAAAATAATTAGTTTTTTGAGTTTTTTAGTTTAGTTTATCCAACGCGCCATAAGAGGACCGCCACTGTCGGGAGACAACGGCGGTCCTTGCTTTTTTG
>JAFTFC010000100.1 GCA_017449725.1 Prevotella sp.
GGTTTCTACATGAGCCGCGTAGACCGTACACAGGAGACGGGCACCATGCTGCTCGACACGTGGAACGCCACCCCCATAGAGGGCGAAGACAACAAGGGCTGGATAACCACCAGCATCTCCACCTTCGGACTGCCCTTCGGCAAGGAGAAGGCAGAGAACCGCGAGGCAGAGGACAACGTGCTTACACTCGCCTTCCTGCTGAAGGACGGCAAGGTGCGCACCTTCACCTACAACGTGGGTAAGATAATGAAATACCTCACGCCCTCGGGCGATGCCCTCACCAAGGAAGAAATCCTGCGCGACATCGAGGTAGAGATAGTTCTCGACGACCCCATCGACTGCCCCGACCTGCCGCCTGTAGAAGACCAGGAAGCCAGCGGCTTCGACGCATACGTTGAGGACTGGGAAGAGGGCGACACCTACGAAGTAAGTTTCTAAAAACAGATAAATAAAAAACAAATAACAAATAAAAACATTACTAATTAAAATCTAAAGATTATGAAGAAAATTCTATTCCTCACAGCTTCAGCAATCGCGATGCTTGCAAGCTGCTCACAGAATGATCTCGAGGCTCCCGTTGTTGCCGAGGCACAGCAGAGCGCCGTGGAATTCGGCACGTATCTTGGAAAGGCGGCTACGAGTAGGGCCGGCTGGACAGGCGATATCTCAGAAACAGGTGCAGAGCTAAAGAACGACACGAAGGCCAATGGTTTTGGTGTATTTGCTACCTATACCAAGAATTTGGATTATGATGCTGCTACAGCTACCAAACTGCCTAACTTTATGTACAACCAGCAGGTGACATGGGCGTCAACTGCTTGGACTTACTCTCCTTTAAAGTATTGGCCCAATGGTTTGGATGACCTCCAGCCTGCTGACGGTGGTGATGATGCAACTCTTACAGAAGGAGGTAAGGTTAGCTTCTTTGCCTATGCTCCTTATGTCACAAAGGCTGCAGCTGATGATGACGCATCTACAGGAACTGGCATCATTGGTATGTCTGCAAACAATGCTGACGCACACCCTACTGTTACTTATAAGATGAATACGACTGGTAAGAACGTCGACCTTCTTTGGGGTACTGCAAGTACAACTGCATCCGAGCAAAGCGGCGATAATTTAAGTGGCGCAAAGCAAGCAGGAGCTACTCTTACCGGTGGTCAGGCTCCTGTTAATGTGAATATCACTAAGCAGCAGAAGGACGGAAAGGTTCGCTTCCTCTTTAAGCATGCCTTAGCTAAGGTTGGCGGTGCTGGCGACGGTTTGCAGATCAAGTTGGATGCAGACGAGGGTACTGGTTTTGGATCAACTTCAAATACTACTGTCGTAACCGTAACAAATATCCAAATTAGCAAGAATAGTTCAGCAACAAAGCAGGCATCTGGAACTCTCGATTTGGCGACTGGTGTTTGGAGTAGTTTGGACGGTTCCGACGCTTTCTCACAGACGATTAAGACTGGTGCCTCCGGAGATAGCGAAGCTGAATTGAACGCTGCTATTAAGGAGCAAGCAGTAAATACCACCGTTGACGCTGTTGCTAATTCCACTTGGAGTGATGCAGAAAATGGTATGCTGTATAATAGTCATACTGGTGTTACCTTAAGTGCTCAGAATGTTTACAATGATAATGTTGCTCCACTTCTTTTCTTCCCAGGAGAGACACCAAGTCTGGATGTTCAAATTACCTATACAATAAGAACGAAGGATCCCAACTTGGCAAGTGGTTATTCCGAAGTTGTTCAGACCGTCAAGAAGACTGTTACATTCGGATCCACTGTAGTGATGAACAAGAGATATAAACTGCTCATCATTCTTGGTATTACTAGCGTTAAATTCGAGGCTACAGTTGATAACTGGGAGGACGTTGATGCAACTGGCAACCAGATTATCAACCTTCCCCTTAACGTAAACTAATCCTCCCTATGCCCAACAACGACCGCATTCCTAAAGGCATGACGCCGCAAGAGCTGGCGGAGTGGAACTTCGAAATAGCGCTGCAAGAACAGGCGGAAAACGAAGACCCCAGCGCCTTCAAGGAAGTACGTCGCATAAAGAGGTAAACCATAGAAAGCTCAGGAGCTCAGGCTCCTGAGTTTTCTATTCCCCATTCCTTTGGTAGTTTCAAATTAATGATTATCTTTGCAAAGAGATGAAAGAGCAGCAATTCCATGAAACGAAGCCGTCGATGAAGCGAAGGATGAACGCTATCGACTACACACAGCCGCAGATATACATGATAACAATGGCAACGGAGGGAAGAAACCCTTTGTTTGGAAGGGTGGTCGCTGACGACAGAACGACGGCAAAGATGGAGTTAAGCCCCTTAGGGCGCTTGGTTAACAGAGAGGTGGAGCATATACCCCATTACTACCCTCAGATAAGGATATTGGGAAAGCAGGTGATGCCCGACCACCTGCATTTCATCCTCCACGTTAAGGAGGCGCTGCCGGTGCACTTGGGGAAGGTTATCGGCGGGTTCAAGGCTGGCTGCAACACATAATAGACTATATCCACGACAACCCCCGCCGGCTATTCCTTCGCCGTAAAAATCCTGAATGGCTGCGTCCTAAATTCGGGGTGCACGTGGGTACTCATACCTTCTCGGCTATCGGCAATATAGAACTGCTTCGGCGTCCCTGTCGTGCGGTTCGCATATCACGAAGATGCACCGCGGAACAAATACAGAGGGATATAAACACATACCTAAAGGCAGCAAAAGAAGGAACTGTGCTCGTTTCGCCATCTATTTCGCCCGGTGAGAAACGGGTAATGCGATCTGCCTTCGAAGCGAAATTGCCGCTTATCGTCTTAATGGAGAACGGCTTCACTGAATTCTCGAAACCTACAGGCGAACAGTTTTATGCCTGTGCAGAGGGCAGACTGCTGCTTCTGGCTCCATGGGAGCATCATTCCGAGAAGCGTAAACTAACATCCCAACAATGCCAAGAGTTGAATGTCATGGCATTGGAGATACAAAACACAATATAGTGAGGTTGCGTTTTTATTTTTGGGTTCCCCCGAGTTTTCGTTTTTAAAAAAAAATTCCACATTCCACCCGAAAATTCTTTACAAATTTGACCCGAGTATGGAATAATATTGGTCAAACCGACCCATAACTTTGGTTTGACCGACCCATAACCTTGCTCAGACCAAAGTTATTCCACGGTTGGACCAATCCATAAGCACGGTCGGAAAACGCAGCTTAAACGGCAAAAATTTCACAAATCGAGGGTTTTGTGCAATCGGAGGTTTGAATTTTCTTTACAACGACCTCCAAACAACTTGAATATTCAAGCACTTTTTGAAAGCAAACCGCCTGATAATCAATAAGTTACAACATAAAAGTATTTCCGACATTCCAGAACTTTACACCCCTCTAATTTTCAAACTCTCTGATTACCAGCCGTTTAACCCCGTTTTAAGAGGTGGAATGTGGAATGTTTCGACGAAAATCGGAATTTGCGTAATCCTGAAAAAGAAATAGGGGCGTTGCGCCCCTATTTCCCTTTATTGTTTACGTCAGACGCTTACTCTACGTCCTCAATGCCGCTAATCCACTGTTGCTCGTTTACGAAGTGGAACATGTCGTTAGACATCTCGCGGTTGAGTCCGTCGGTGAGTATCTGCTGAGTCATCTTGGGGCGAGTACCGTTCTGTGTAAGGTCTACGTTGTAGAACTTGAATCCGTTGCCGTCCTGCATCTCGATGTTTACGGCAGTGGTCTTGTCCTTCAGCTTTGTGAACACCCACGTGACGAACTGCCATCCCTTGTACTCTATGCGGTCGGCGGCAGAGAGTCCGGCAGAGAGTTTCTGCTTGTACTTATACTTCTTGCCTGTCTGAGCATCGGTCATAAGGATGTTCTTGGTATCGATAACGCTGCCCTTGCTGGTGTGGTATGCCACCTTCACCATCGTAGCGAGGTTGGTAACGGTAACGCTTACGATGTATGCTCCGAGTGCGTCCTTCTGTCCTACGTATGGGAAACTAACCTGTCGCTGAGTCTTCGACGCCACATTTACCTCGTTTACCTCAGGCGAAGTTGCCATTGCGGGCACTGCGATGACTGTCATTGCCAGTGCCATCATGAATTTCTGTAATCTTTTCATTGTCGTAATATTCTAAAATTAACGTTATCTGAGCACAAAAGTACAAAATAAATACGAATGGGAATTACGATTTAGATATTTTTTCGTAATTTTGCACCGAAATTAAGTAAAATCAAGAAAATGAAGATAGAAGAACAGCTCCACGACGGAGCGAAAAAGGCGATAGAGGCACTCTACGGAGTGGCTGTTGACGACAACTTAGTGCAGTTGCAGAAAACCCGCAGCGAGTTCGAGGGTAACCTGACACTCGTGGTATTCCCGCTGCTGCGCACTTCGAAGAAGAAGCCCGAGGAGACTGCCGAGGAGATCGGTGCTTGGATGCAGCAGAACTGCGAGGCGGTAGCTTCGTACAACGTGGTTAAGGGATTCCTCAACCTCGTAATCTCCGAGGAGGCATGGCTCCAGCTGCTCGGCGACATAGACCAGTACGAGCACTTCGGCGAAAAGACAGCGTGCGAGGGTTCTCCCCTCGTGATGATAGAATACTCATCACCCAACACCAACAAGCCCCTCCACCTGGGTCACGTGAGGAACAACCTCTTGGGATGGTCGCTGGCACAGATTATGGCAGCCAACGGCAACCGCGTGGTTAAGACCAACATCGTAAACGACCGAGGCATCCACATCTGCAAGTCTATGCTGGCATGGCAGAAGTGGGGCAACGGCGAGACACCCGAGTCGAGCGGCAAGAAGGGTGACCACCTCATCGGTGACTACTACGTGCTGTTCGACAAGCACTACCGCGAAGAGGTGAAGGCACTGACCGCCAAGCTTGTTGAAGGCGGTTTACCCGCCGACCAAGCAGAGGAACGCGCCAAGCAGGAAGCCCCCCTCATCAAGGAGGCTCACGAGATGCTCGTAAAATGGGAGCAGAACGACCCCGATGTACGCGCCTTGTGGCAGAAGATGAACGACTGGGTGTACGCCGGATTCGACGAGACATACAAGGCTCTCGGCGTAGGCTTCGACAAGATATACTACGAGTCGCAGACCTACCTCAAGGGTAAGGCGAAGGTGGAGGAAGGACTGGAGAAAGGACTCTTCTTCCGCAAGGACGACAATTCAGTATAGGCAGACCTCACGGGTGAAGGTCTCGACCAGAAACTGCTGCTCCGCTCCGACGGAACATCGGTATATATGACCCAGGACCTCGGAACCGCGGAGATGCGCTACGAGGACTACCCCATCGACAAGATGATATACGTCGTGGGCAACGAACAGAACTACCACTTTCAGGTGCTCTCGATACTTCTCGACCGTCTGGGCTTCAAGTGGGGCAAGGAACTGACTCACTTCTCATACGGAATGGTTGAACTGCCGAACGGCAAGATGAAGTCGCGCGAAGGAACGGTGGTCGACGCCGACGACCTGATGCAGCTGATGGTCGACGATGCCTACCGCGTGGCAGAGGAAGCAGGCAAGAACGCCGACCTCAGCGAGGAAGAGAAGCGCGAAATCGCCCGCATCGTGGGAATGGGAGCGCTCAAGTACTTCATCCTGAAGGTGGACGCCCGCAAGAACATGCTCTTCAACCCCGAAGAGTCTATTGACTTCAACGGCAATACGGGACCATTCATCCAGTACACCCACGCACGTATCCGCTCGATTATTCGGAGGTACGAAGGTACGAAGGTACGGGGGTGCGAGAATAGTTCAAGCGCAGAGGGTAATCTCGTACCCACGCACCCACGCACCTCCGTACCCCCGACACTCAACGCCAAGGAGATAGCCCTTATCCAGAAGATGGCAGACTACGCCGTGGCTGTGGAGCAGGCGGGCAAGGACTACTCTCCCAGCGGCATCGCCAACTACTGCTACGAACTGACCAAGGAGTTCAACCAGTGGTATCACGACTACAGCATTCTGGGAGCCGAGGACGAGGCGACACGTCAGCTCAGGCTTAAGATTGCCCGCAACGTGGCAAAGATTATCAAGAACGGTATGGCGCTGCTCGGTATCGAGGTGCCGGAAAGGATGTAAGACAACACCTGCCGCAGAGCGGCAGGACACACGACACATTGAAGTAATGAAAAAGATTCTTGCAATATTGATGCTTTTGATGCCGATAGGCATTATGGCAGAAGAAGAACCGACGGTGAGCATAAAACTGTTCGACGAGGCAACGTTCTACGACGGTTACCTGTTTGAGAAGAACCCCGACAAGGACCTTCAGGACGGCATCCTGCGCCACAGCACATCGCTCTACGCAGTGAAGATGACCGAAGAGCAACTTGCGCTTGTCGGCGAGAAGCTCAACATGAACGTCTTCGTCAAGGCATGCTGCGACAACTACGACCGCATCGGTAACATCAACCTTGCCCTCGTTCCGAAGGGAGCCGAAACCTACTCCATCGACGACGTGCAGCGTATAGAACTGGGACGCTTCATCACTCCCTTCATGAACATGAACAAACAGCCCGACACTGTTCCTTATACCTACCAGATGGACTACCTGAGTCTGATACTGCGCGACGCAGAACTCAGAGAGAAGTACGACCTGTGGATAGAGTTCGAACTGTTCGGCGTGCCCTATGCTGCCAACAAGGAAGTGGCAGGTTGCGAGGGACGCAGCGACGTGTTCAAAGGGACACTCATCTTCGAAACTTCAGAGCCCGCACTGCCGACGACCGACAAGGACGTGCTGGTGCCTATCGTGATGAAGAAAAACGAAGCACAGGGACATAACCTCAACAACTACAGCGAAGAAGGAACCGACGAGATAGGAAAGACGGTGAAGACATATACTTTTACCGTACCTAAGGACGTTGTAGACGCACAGTTGGTCATCGTCACCTCGAACCACGGAGCCAACAGCGGTGGCGAGGAGTACAACCGCCGCTGGCACTATATCTATGTAGACGACGAACTGGCACTGACATACAAGCCAGGACGCGAAAGTTGCGAACCCTTCCGGCAGTACAACACTCAGGCGAACGGCATCTATGGAACGAGAAAGAAGACAGACTCTTCGTGGCAGTCGTTCAGCAACTGGTGTCCGGGAGACGTTATCGACAATCGTATCATTGCCCTCGGAGCCTATAGTGCCGGCGAGCACAAGGTGCGTATAGAAGTGCCTGAAGCCCAGTTCAAGGGTCAGCAGGGCGACATCCCCGTGAGCATCTTCTTCCAAGGAGTAACCGAGGGTATCGTGACAGGTCTCGACAACCCTCAAAACAGTTTTGAGCCAGAGGTCAATATCAGCCTCAACGGTGATATGCTCAGTGTTGCAACAACCGACGAAGTGCTCAACATCGACGTCTACGACCTACACGGCAAGCATCTCATCCACAAGGGTGGCAACGAGAAAGTAAGTCTTGCCTCTCTGACCCACGGCGTTTACCTGGTAAATGTAGAGTTGCTGAAAGGAATAATAGAAACCCACAAGCTGAAGTACTAATAGCCCAATGGCAAAATTACAGAACCCACCCGACTATAGGCACGACACGGTATTGCCACTGCCCCCCGAAGTGAAGGCAGACGCATGGGCGGTGGATGCCGGCTGCTCGGGAAATCCCGGACCGATGGAGTATCAGGCTGTAGATCTGGCTACTGGAGAGAAAATGTTCCACTTCGGACCGATGAAGGGCACAAACAACATTGGGGAGTTTCTGGCTATAGTGCACGCCCTGGCGCTGATGCAGCAACGCGGACTGCACGACAAGACCATCTATTCGGACTCGTACAATGCCATCCTCTGGGTGACGAAGAAAAAGTGCAAAACAAAACTGGAGCACACTCCCGAGACCGAACCGCTTCACGAGATTATAGCACGCGCCGAACGGTGGTTGCAAACTCACACATGGCGCAATCCCATAGTAAAATGGGAGACGTCTAAATGGGGAGAGATTCCTGCTGATTTCGGTAGGAAATAAAAAAGCCTGCCGCAAAACGGCAAGGGCACACAACAAGCTCGACTAACCGTTAACGTAATAGGAAATATTATTGGAAGACCATTGTTCTTCCTTTACCAGAAGTGCCCCTTCGGGAATGGAGGGAGCCGGTGTACCGTCGCCTACTGTTATCGGTGCCGTCTCTATGCGCAGCTCATCCCATAGTCCTGCTTCAAGGAACGACTGGTGAGTCTTGGCGCCGCCCTCGACAATGAGCGACTGCAACTGCTGGCGGCGGCACTCCTCGAACACCTGTTCTATCGTAAAGTCATGACTAAGCACGAAGCGTACGGGATTCTTGCCTGTCCAATGCCGGACGTTCAACTGCGGACGCTCGCGTTCGTCGGTAACACGTCCCACAAGGATGGCATCTTCCTCAGCCCGTAGTTTATGCACCATCATGCCTGTGAAAGGGGTAGAGATACTTAACGACCGCCCGTGGTCGTCTATAAAACCGTCGGCAGTCTGCGCCCATTTCAATATTATATAAGGGCGGTGCTTGGAATGGAAGGTGAAAAAGCGGCGGTTGAGCCAGCGACACTCTTCTTCAAGAACACCGACGGTAACATCAATTCCGGCATCACGGAGCCGCTGCACTCCCCTGCCCTGCACCTCGGCAAAAGGATCTATACATCCAACCACGACACGACGTACTCCCTTGCGGATGATAAGGTCGGCACACGGAGGAGTCTTCCCCCAATGCGAGCATGGCTCAAGACTGACATAGATAGTTGCGTCACGCAATAGTGGCTCGTCCTCAGGGCGCACTGAAGCAAAGGCGTTAACCTCGGCATGCCCCTCACCGCAGCGCACATGGTAGCCTTCACCGATGAGCCTCCACCCGTCCCCCTCCGACTGGAAGGGGTGCACTATCACCGCTCCCACCATGGGGTTGGGACGGGCATTCTGCCGTCCGTTTTCGGCGAGCTGGATGCAACGTCGCATAAACTGTTCGTCCACCTTTTTCTGATTCATGGTGCAAATTTACACTTTTTTTTGTACTTTTGCACCATGACATACAAAGAATTATGGCAAGAGCTTGAAAATCGCTACGGCGAAGGAGAGGCGAAGGCGGTGGTGCGCTACCTGCTGGAGGTAGGCTACGGAATGACGATGACAGACATCCTGTGCGGCGCCGTGGAACAGCAGGACGACGAGCGACTTCGCGAACAACTGCGTCGGTTGCAGGCTGGCGAGCCGGTGCAGTATGTCGTTGGACTGGCTGAATTCTGCGGCAGACAATTCGTGGTGCGCCCTGGTGTACTCATCCCCCGCCCCGAAACAGAAGACTTGGTCTCTCTTGCCACGAAAGGGAAAACCCACATACTTGACATCGGAACCGGCAGCGGGTGCATCGCCATAACGCTGGCACTGGAAATGCCCGAGGCGCAGGTTGAGGCGTGGGACATCAGCGACGATGCACTCGCAGTAGCCCGCGAGAACGCCCTGCGATTAAATGCCAGAGTTGATTTCCAGAAAAAAGACATCCTTTCGGTTTCTAGTCTGGCTAGTCCTTCTAGTATTTCTAGCAATTCTAGTCTTTCTAGAAAGCCCTTCGACCTCATTGTCTCCAACCCTCCATATATCTGCGAGCGCGAGCGGGCAGACATGGCGCAGCACGTCTTGGAGCACGAGCCGGGGCTGGCGCTGTTTGTTCCCGACGACGACCCGCTGAAGTTTTATCGGGCGATAGCCAGACTGGGTCTCTCAGCACTGACCCCTGACGGGCAGCTGATGTTCGAGATAAATCCCCTGTATGCGGGGGAACTAAAAAAGATGCTTTCTGATTTGGGGTATTATGACATCGCTATTCACGAAGACCGCTTTTTCAAGAAACGATTCGTAGTATCGTCAGTCCGTCGCGCAGCGGCAGAATGACTTTCTCCACGCGCGGGTCTTTGGCGACATAATCATTAAACGACTCAATGCCCTGCGTCTGTCGGTCGGCAGGAGCGGGCTTCTCGAGCACATGTCCGTCCCAGAGGGTGTTGTCGGCAAGGATAAAGCCGCCCTTGCGCACTACCTTTAGGGTCATTTCGTAAGTCTCGAGATAAGTTCGTTTGTCTCCGTCGATAAAAGCCATATCAAACTCTATCCCAAGTTTCGGCGCCTCGGTGATGGCATCACCGATAATAAACTCTATCTTGTCAGCCACGGCAGAGCCCTCAATCCACGGACGGGTGAACTCCTCCTGCTCGTCGTTGATTTCGAAAATATAAACTTTTCCTCCTTCCTCGAGTCCTTCTGCCATACAAATAGCACTATAGCCGCTGAAGGTGCCCACCTCGAGGATGTTCTTAGGACGAATCATGCGCACCAGCATACGGAGCAAGCGCCCCTGAAGATGACCGCTCGCCATACGCCCGCGGAGCAGATGTACATTAGTGGCACGCCAAAGGCGATAGAGATAGTCGCCCTCTGGGTCGATGTGCGCTTCTATGTATTCGTCGAGGTTCAAGGGATGCTTAATTATTTAATTTTCAATCTTCAATCTTCAATCTTCAATTTTCAATCTTCAACAGAGCTTCAATGGCAAGGCGGTAGCTGTCGAGTCCGAAACCGCAAATAACGCCACGGCAGGCGCTGCTTATCATAGACTTATGACGGAACTCCTCGCGCTGATGTACGTTAGAGATATGCACCTCAATGACTGGGGTCTTCAGTGAACGGATGCAGTCGTGAAGAGCCACCGACGTGTGGGTGTAGGCTCCGGCATTAAGCACGATACCGTCGTAGGAAAAGCCCACCTGCTGCATCTTGTCGATCATCTCTCCCTCGACATTACTCTGGAAATACTCCAACTCCACATCGGGGTAGCGCTGGCGAAGACTATCGTAATAGGTTTCGAAAGAACTGCTGCCGTAGATGCCCGGTTCGCGTACTCCCAGCAGATTCAGATTAGGACCGTTAAGAACTAATATTTTCATATTTCAAAAAAAATGTATAACTTTGCCACGTAATTTGCGACAAAGGTAAGGATTTTCATGGAAACGAGCAAGAAAATAGACGCAAAAGTGATTAAAGCATACCAGCGATACCTGAAGTTGGAGAAGAACTTCACGCCGAATACCATTGAGGCATACATGCGCGACGTGGAGAAACTGCTGGCATATCTTGAGGGTGAAGGAAAGCAGCCTACTGAGGTGGTGCTCGAAGACCTGCAGACCTTTGCCGCCTCGCTCCACGACATAGGTATCGGGGCACGGTCGCAATGCCGAATACTAAGCGGAGTGAGGGCGTTCTACAGATTCCTTTACCTCGACGGATGGATGGAAAACGACCCCACGGAACTCTTGGAGAGCCCAAAAATAGGCGACCACCTGCCCGAAGTGCTGTCGACCGCGGAGGTGGACATGATGGAGGATGCCATAGACCTTTCAAAATGGGAGGGGCACAGAAACAGGGCGATAATAGAGGTTCTTTTCTCGTGCGGACTACGTGTGACCGAACTGGTGACACTGCCACTGAGCAACCTCTATCTTGACGAGGGTTATATCAGGGTTAACGGCAAGGGAAGGAAGGAACGGCTGGTGCCTATCTCGCAGAAAGCCATAAAGGAACTGAACCTGTGGTTTGACGACCGGTGCAGAATGAACATCAAACCGGGTGAGGAGGACTATGTGTTCCTGAACCGACGCGGTGCCCACCTTACCCGCACCATGATACTGATAATGATAAAGAATACAGCGAAAGAGGCGGGAATAGAGAAGACAATCTCGCCGCACACACTGCGCCACGCCTTTGCCACGGCTCTGCTGGAGGGAGGAGCCGACCTGAGGGTAATACAGGCTATGCTGGGACATGAAAGCATCGGTACGACAGAGATTTATACTCATATAGACACTACTACCCTGCGCGATGCTATTCTTAAACATCATCCAAGGAACATCAATACATAATTCATAATGCATAATGCATAATGCTTAATATAGTCAAAAAAAACTAATTTATTTGGTATTATCCCCGCTTACTCGTACCTTTGCAGACTAAATTCTAATTATAATAAATAGCATAATGAAATTAACAAAATTCTTTATGGGGCTGATGCTCCTGGTTGTTGGAACAATAACCGTATGGGCACAGCCGATTCCTGTGGACAAAGAGGTCCGCGTAGGAAAACTTGACAACGGACTGACTTACTACATCCGCCATAACAACTGGCCGGAGAATGTTGCCAACTTCTACATCGCTCAGCGTGTGGGAAGTATTCAGGAAGACGAGAACCAGCGCGGACTGGCTCACTTCCTGGAGCACATGGCATTCAACGGTTCGGAGCACTTTGCCGGTAACAACATTATCGAATACACCCGTTCGCTGGGAGTGGAGTTCGGTAGCAACCTGAATGCCTATACCGGTTTCGACCAGACGGTGTACAACATCAACGATGTGCCGTCGAAGCGCGTTACAGCCCTCGACTCTTGCCTGCTCATCCTGAAGGACTGGAGCAACGGACTGCTTCTGGAACAGGAAGAGATAGAGAAGGAGCGTGGTGTGATTCACGAGGAGTGGCGCATGCGCTCAAGTGCCATGCAGAGAATGCTGGAGCGCAGTCTTCCCCAGCTGTACCCGGGTTCTAAGTACGGTCACCGCATGCCTATCGGACTGATGGAGATTGTGGACAACTTTAAGCGCCAGGCACTTGTCGACTACTACCACAAGTGGTACCGCCCCGACAATCAGGCAATTATTGTAGTGGGCGACGTAGACGTTGACCATGTAGAGGCAGAAATTAAGAAACTTTTCAGTGGCATCAAGGTTGACAAGAATGCCGCTCAGGTGATAGACGAGCCGGTACCTGACAACAAGGAGGCTATCTATGTTTGCGACAAAGACAAGGAACAGCAGCTCACTATGTTCATGATATTCATGAAGCACGACGCTACTACCCGCGAAGAGAAGAAGTCGATAGACTACCTTATGCAGGACTATGTGACGGACATGATCGAGACAATGTTCGACAAGCGTATGCAGGAACTGGGTCAGAATCCTGACTGTCCTTTCGTGCAGGCAGGTGCCGGTGACGGCAACTTCCTCGTTTCTGCCACGAAGGATGCTTTCCAGGGACAGGTAATACCAAAGGATGGTAAGGAACTGGAGGCACTTGCCACGGTTATCAAGGAACTGAAGCGTGTCAGCGAGTTCGCATTCACCACCACAGAGTACGATCGTGCCCGCGCCGACTATCTCAGTTCTCTGGAGAAGCGCTACGTAGGACGCAACAAGATAAACAACGACCGCTTCGGTCGCAGCTACGCATCCAATTTCCTTGAGGGCGAGCCCATCATGTCGGTAGAGGACGAGTATGAAATCATGAACAACATGATAGCGCCAAACCTCCCTGTTGACATCATCAACATGGCTGCCAAGGAACTTATCAGCGAGAAGGACGAGAATCTCGTAGTATTCTGCGTTGAGCAGGAAAAAGAGGGAAAGACATACCTGAAACCCGAGCAACTGAAAGCTACCATCGGAGAGGCTCGTGCCGAAAAGGTTGAGGCATACGTTGACAACGTTAAGAACGAACCGCTGGTTGACGAGGCAACACTGCCCGCAGCAGGAAAGATAACCGCTGAGAAAGAGAACAAGACTCTCGGTTATAAGGAACTGACACTGTCTAACGGTGCCAAGGTCATCCTTAAAAAGACCGACTTCAAGGACGACGAGGTAAAGATGCGGGCATATACCGCCGGCGGTACGTCGAACTACGGTGAGGCAGACTACAGCAACATCAAACTGCTGAGTGCTGCAATAGAGATGAGCGGTCTGGGCAACTTCTCACACACCGAACTGGAGAAGGCTCTTTCGGGTAAAGTGGCTGGCGTAGGTGCTGAGTACGACCACACAGTAACAACCCTTGACGGACAGTGCGTTCCCAAGGATCTGGAAACCATGATGCAGCTGACTCACTTATACTTCACAAAGATAAGTAAGGACGAACAGTCGTATAATCAGTTGAAGGGTCTCCTGCAGGTAGCTCTGCAGAACAAGGACCTCTCGCCAGAGTCTGCTTTTGGTGATTCCGTGAACATAACAATGCGTGACCACGATGCACGTTTTAAGACTATGGAGGTAAGCGACCTGGAGAAGGCAGACTACGACCGCATGCTTGCTATGGGAACAGAACTACTGAAGAACCCAGGTGCTTTCACATTTATCTTTACAGGTAACTTCGATGAGACACTGCTGCGCGAGTACCTCTGCAAGTACGTTGCTTCGCTCAATGGCAATAAGACGACTGAACCTAAGAACGTACTTTCGTTCGCAAAGGGCGACGTAAAGAACAACTTCAAACGTAAGATGGAGACGCCTAAGGCAAACTCTGTATTTGTTTGGTGGAGCGATGCTCCTTACTCTCTCGAAAGCGAAATCCTTGCCGATGCTGCCGGACAGGTTTTGTCGATGTACTACCTCAAGACTATTCGCGAGGATGCCAGTGCAGCCTACTCTTGCGGAGCACAGGGACAGGCAAGCATCTCTCCGTTCTTCCAGAGAGTTATGCTAATTGCTTACTGCCCGATGAACCCCGAGAAGGCGGAGACAGCCCTCTCACTGCTCAACCAGGGTATGGCAGAGTCGGCAGAGAAAGTAGACCCCGAAATGGTTAACAAAGTTAAGGAATATATGCTGAAGCAGGCTGACGAGGATGCAAAGAATAACGGTCATTGGACTAACATCCTCAC
>JAFTFC010000101.1 GCA_017449725.1 Prevotella sp.
CAGTGGGTTACAACACCCTAACACCCTTTGAGGCGAAAAATTTCATGTAAGGAAGCAATTCGAGCTTCAAAGAGAGGAGTAACCTCTCCCGAAGAGAGCCGTAACCTCGCTGGCAGTGAGCCGTAACCTCGCTGGCAGTGAGTCGTAACCTCGCTTCAACCGATGAATAACCTCGGTCCGACCGACCCATAACTTTTGTGGGAAATTCTCTAGAGAATTGATCGTAATGCTTATACCTCGGTCTGACTATGGAATAACCTCGGAAACAAATTCTCTAGAGAATTTCCCGACATACCTATACCATACTCAAACCGTGCAATAACCGCGAATTTACTGACCCATAGGCATAGTAGTACCGAGATATAACCTTACTGCTACCGCTCGCGCCACTCCGAGTCGGTGGTGATTATCGGGTGTTTCTTGTATAGTTCGTAAAGGTCTTTAACAAGTATTTTCTTCATTGTTCAGTACTATTTGTTAATTATCAGATAGTTCATCCCACCGCATGGAATATGATTCAAGCATCTTGAGGGGGATTTGTAGTTCTGTGGCTATATTTCGCCAATATTTTATGGCGCTGCGAACCTCCCCGATAATCTCTATGGCATCATGTCTTTCAAGCATGTAGTTCTCGCAGGCAGAGAGTAGGATGTTGATGTCCGACTCTTCTGTATAGGAATCAATGAGCAGGCATTGATGTGACTTCGCCCCAGGGTTGATGTCGTATGCTGGTGAGAGCGTCCACCCTTTCGAAGTCAGCAGGAAACCGTGATTACGGAAGTGGTCATCGGTGTTGCCAAACATGATGTTGAAGGCCACGCGGCGATAGAGTTCCCTGAGATTTTGGCGCACATCGGTGCAACCGCGAAGGATAAACTCTACGATATCCAGATAACCATTACCCGTGCTACTGCCGGCTCCATCGTCAAGACCGAGCAAAGACATTGCAGAAGCAAAGTGAATACGACGACCTTCAGCTGTCCTATCAAAACGTTTGGAAAGCAGCAGGTCGCGGTCTTTTGAAATCCTTATGGTGCGGGTCTGTGCTACGTTGATACCAGCTCTGGCAGCCAATTGATGGGAGAAGTGCTCAATGAGTTCCGTATTCTCCAAGTCCTTCTTTGATGGGAACTTGGCCACAAACAGAGTGCCATCAGTATCGATGACATTCGCCTTGGGACGGGCACCGCCAAGCGAAGTTCCCGGGTCAATTAACTGGTCGAGCCAGCGCTGTTCTGGCAATTCGTTGCGCTCTTCTGCCGACTCAATCTCGTGGCACGCATCACACAGGGCGCGAAGACTTTCAATAGGAGGAACGAGATACTTGGTGCTGGCATTAATGTAGCCGTCGCTATCCTCATCCTTGTAGCGCAGGCCGCCCATACGTGTAAAATCCTCAATACCCGTAAGATAGTCGTAGTAGGTAAGTACACGTACAGGTAGCCCTTCCGACTGGGTTGTAAGCCGCTCTCTGCGGTCAAGCAACAACCGTCCCCAACGGTCGGGGAAGGAATCCTTGACGAAACCAAACACACTGTCATTACCACGAGGATGCTGCAACGAAGGAACATTCATCAGGTCGCCGCTCAGCAGCAGACCGCCATGCTGCCTGAGCCACTCGCGGGAATATTCAAACACAAAATGATCCTTGCCACGAACACGCTCGTAGCCTAACACTCCAACCTCTTGGGCAGTAGAGAGGAAGTCAAAATCTGCGAAAACCGTTATTCTCTTCATTTCCTAAGCAGTTCTGCATCCTGAAGCTGACGGCCAAGAGCATCATCGGCAGCAAGCAGGATGATGTCGTTTTCCAGATTCAGCGCAAAGAGTACACGGGCATAGATACCCATAGAGACAGTCGGGTCGCCATGTTCCACTTTCGAGACAGTCAGTCGCGTCACCGTAGCCCTGTCAGCAATGTCCTGCATGGACAGATGCCTGCGCTTGCGAGCCAGCATAATCTGCTCGCCCATAATCTTTAGGTTCTGACTCAATGCCTTTGGCATCGTCTTTCCAAATGTGTCTTTCCCCATAATTGTATCTTATTGGGTGCAAATATAGACAAAATTGTTTAACATAACAAACATTTTAAATAAAATTATGACACAGAAACCAAAAGACCAAAGAAAATAAGTGCTCAAAAGTGCTCAAGGGAACTCCGTTGAGCACTTTTAATTAAGCGTCGGCAAACACCTTGCCGTCGTCGAGGGTAATCGTCAGTTTGGTGTACTCACTGTGGAAATCATTGCGCAGGCGGTCGAGGTAACGGCGACTCTCCCACAGGCACATTGGCAGGTCGTGGAGCAGATAATTGCCGCAGGACTCGGGGCGTGCGGCTGGCACTTCGGTCTGCAGGAGTATCCACTCGAGACATTCTATAGTCAGTCGGCGCATGTCCTCCACTGTGTAGTCGCCCGTCATAATGATGTACATACCCGTGAGACATCCCATGGGACCTACGTAGACAACATCGTCCTTCGCCTCGGAGTTGCGGAACCATGTTGCCATGAGGTGCTCAAGACTGTGCATCGCCGCCGGTGCCACTGCCGGTTCCTGATTGGGTTCGGTGATGCGAAGGTCGAAGGTAGTGAAATCCTTGTCCTGCCGAGAGATATAGATACCGGGCTTAAGCCTGGTGTGGTCGATTGTAAAACTCTGTATAACTTCCATGATGGATGCTGCGGCGCCTTAAATATCTTTATTGAATATTATCCAAACTTGATTACGCCTGAGTCGTCGTCAGCACGGTAGTCGTCGGAGGAATCGTCGACGATATTGCCCGACGCCTTGCTTCGGATTTCCTCGAGCATCTGGCGCGTGCGCTTGTAGGTCGGCGAGGTTTCCACGTCGGAGATTACATCATCGTTGTCGAGGTCTTCCTGACGGAAGATGAAGATGTGCGGACGACGCTTGTACTGGCTGGTCTTACCATCCTTGCCGTAGTAGCGGCTGCGACGCTCGCGGCGCTCTGCCTCTTTCTCCTCTTCGCGTGCTATGCGATCAGCCTCTTCCTGCGAACGCTTAGAGAAGTGGTTGCTCATGCCGTCGACATCCTCGATACCGAAGCCGGTTGCGAGGATTGTGACCTTCACCTTGTCGCCAAGTTCGGGGTCGGTGGCAAGTCCCCACTTTATCTCGAAGTCAGAGCCGAACTTTGCCATGAAGTCATTGACATCGTTCATCTCCTCCATCATGAGTCCCTGCTGCGACTGTTTGTCGGAGCAGAAAGAGATTGAGAGAAGTATCTTCTTTGAGTTGAATACGTCTTTCTCGTTGAGCAGCGGTGAGTTGAGGGCATCGTCGATAGCCTTTTTGACACGTCCTTCGCCTTCGCCATAACCGGTGGACATAATGGCTACGCCACCATCCTTCAGAACGGTCTTAACGTCATTGAAGTCGAGGTTGATAAGTCCGTGGACGGTGATAATCTCGGCAATAGACTTGGCAGCTACAGAGAGTGTGTCGTCTGCTTTTCCGAAAGCATCAAGGATGGACAACTCGGGATATATCTCGCGCAGGCGCTCGTTGTTGATAACAAGCATTGCATCAACGTGCTTGGACATCTCCTCGACGCCGTCGAGAGCCTGGTCGATTTTCTTCGGTCCCTCGAAACGGAAGGGGATGGTGACGATACCTACGGTGAGGATGCCCAATGCCTTGGATTCGCGTGCGATAACGGGGGCGGCACCTGTTCCGGTACCACCGCCCATGCCGGCGGTGATGAAAGCCATCTTGGTACCGTCAGACAGCATATTGCGAACGTCCTCAATACTCTCCTCGGCAGCCTCGCGTGCCTTCTCGGGTTTGTTACCTGCACCAAGTCCCTCCTTACCCAGTTGCAAATGCACGGGGATAGGACTGTCGTTGAGTGCCTGGTTGTCGGTATTGCAGAGCACGAAGGACACATCGTGAATGCCCTCGCGATACATGTGGTTCACGGCGTTGCCGCCACCGCCACCAACACCGATGACCTTAATAATACTTTTCTCCTTTTCGGGTTCTCCGAAGTCAACTACATCAAATATATCTTCGTTCATATTTTTATTGGCTTAATGGGGTTATTCGTCTTCTTTGAGGAGGTTTACGAGGAAGTTCTTCAGGCGGCTGCCCACCTTCTTAATTCCGTCGTTGTCGTCGGTCTCTTTCTCTTCACCCTTTTCTTTCTGAGCTTTCTTTGCCGCCTCTTCCTCAGCGCGTCGGCGCTCCTCTTCAGCCTTTAGTTTCTCGGCTTCGGTGAGCACCACTCCACTCTCCAGTTCGCTCGGCTTACGTACCTCGCGATGCAGGTCGGCAGTTGTCTGGGTTGTTGGCTGCTGGTCGTCGAAGAGTCCTGCGTTGGGATCCACTTCTGCTCCGGCGCAGTTCATAGAGCCCTTGGCGAGGATACCGAGCACGGTGTTCATAGTACCGTTGCGATCGGTGATGAGCGGGTCTTTGGCGATGATTGTCTGAGTCACGAACTTCGCCGTACGTATCTTCTCTACGCGAGTATGGTTGCGGAATGCCGTCTCGATATTCTTGAGATTAGAACCGCCACCAGTGAGGATGATACCACCCAGAAGGCGTTCATTAGCATATTCGGCAGGCACTTGATACCAAACGTTCTCAACAATCTCTTGAACACGACCCTCTACAATCTCTATGAACTTGCGGCTCTCGACTGAGCGGTCGCTGTCGATGGGTATCATCAGTTGGTTGTCGATATCGTTGTTCTCGGTATAGGCAGAAGCGTACTTCAACTTCATTGCCTCTGCCGCCGACTCGTCCATCTGCATCGATGCGATGTCCTTGGTGATATTGTTGCCGCCAAGGGGAATAACCACGAGGTGGCGCAGGATATTCTTGAAATAGACACTGACGGTAGTAGTGTCGGCACCGAGGTCTACGAGGAGACATCCCGAACGTTTCTCTGTCTCGGTGAGCACACTGTCGGCAAGTGCCAAAGGAGCCAGACGCATCTCAGCGATTGCCACGCCTGCGAGGTCGAAGCACTTGTTGAGGTTGCGATAGAACTGCTTACGCCACAGAATGTTCATGAAGTTACCCTCGAGTCGCTGGCACTGAATGCCCACGGGGTCGAGCTGGAACTGATTGTCCACCTTGTACTCCTGTGTGGCAGCATCGAGGATTTCCTGGTCCTGGTAAGACATGTTGCGGTTGCCCTCCATGAGGTCGTCGACCATTTCCTGAGTAACTATTGTCTCCTCAGGCAGGTTCTTCACGATGACATTGCGCATGCTACGTATCGACTGTCCGCCGACGCCGACATAGACGTAGGCGATATTCGTCTTCAAAATGTTCTTCAGTTTCAGTACAATATTGGAAATGCACTGTGAGGTCTTGTCGATATTGTAGACCACTCCCTTGCGTATGAACGAGGAGGAGTCCTCGGTAACTACGGCAAGAACGGTAATACTTCCGTCCATATTCTTCTTGCCGGCGATACCCGTCACTTTAGAGGAGCCAAGCTCAATGGCTACTATGAATTCCTTTGCTGCCGCCATGAAATTAACTGTTTTACTATTTATTGTTATTCTTTATTTTCTTACACACAATCTGATTATCAAACTCGAGGTTGATATACGAATACCTGTTCCATCCTGCCTGTGAGAGACCGTAGCGGTAGAACTTCTCGAGACGGTCCATCTTCTTTGCCACCATCTCGTTTATCAGTTGACGCCGAACGGAGTTCTGCTTATGGTTAGGCAGCCGTCCGAGATGAACGATGTGGTTGCCTATGCGCGGAACGATCTCAATCCCGAGGTCGGGCAACACGTTTATCTGCTCCACGAGGTTCATCCACATCTTGTTTGCCATTATCGCCTGAACGAAGTACGCCAACTGGTTTTTGGCGAACACCTGCGAGATATTTCCCGTACAGATTATCAGGTCGCTGGTATAATGGGACGTGGGCATCACATTACCCTGGTCGTCGACATAATAATCCTCTCCCTTGTCATTCTTCACGCGCACGATGGGCAGGCGCTGGGTGACGTTGATAAAGACGTGACCGTCCTGCGTCTTGTAGCACTGTGCCGTATTGATGAAAGCGCCCTGACGAAGAGTCTCCTCGATGGTACGGGGGTTGATGTCCACCAGCCTCTTGTTGTAGGGATAGAGTTTCTTGCGCTCCAGGATGTTCTTTATGTCTTTTGCTTTCAGGAATCCGTAGGTTGAGCCGTCAGTGATATTTATGCTCACGTCGGTACATAGTTTCTGCGACTCGTCCGGACGATTGAACGAGGTCATTGCAAAGACCAGATATACTGCCAGTAACAGGTCGAGCAACACTATGACGGATTTCTTCAGGCTTATCTTATTCATATCTATTTAGATGTTACGAGACGCGTGGGCACGAAGGTGCTCTGCTATCTCCGGAACGTCGTTGTCGAGGTCGCCGGCTCCGAGAACCACAAGGACATCAAAGTCATTGTTGTCAATGAAGTCCAAGACGTCTGCCTTGCGGATAATCTTCTTCTCCACTCCTTCGCGGAGGTTGTCGTAAATGAGCTCCGAGGTGACACCGGGGATGGGTTCCTCGCGAGCGGGGTATATCTCTGTGAGCACTACGCGGTCGAGCTGGCTCAGCGCATCGGCGAAATCCTTGTAGAAGTCGCGTGTGCGGGTGTAGAGGTGGGGCTGGAATATCGCCGTGATGTGGCGGTCCCTATACAGTTCGCGCAGGCTCTTCGCACTCTGGTATATCTCCTTCGGATGATGGGCATAGTCAGAAAGGAACACCAGGTCGGGAGTGTTTATCTTGAAGTCGAAGCGACGATCCACTCCGCCATAGGTCTTCATGCCATAGCGCAGTTCTGACGCCGTGCATCCGTTGAGTTGCGCCATCGCCATAGCAGCCACACCGTTCTCGATATTGATAGGAATGGGCTGTCCGAGTTCTATGTCCTCTACGTTTTCTATTGGCGATATGAAGTCGAAGGTGATACGTCCGTTCTCTATCTTGATATTCTCGGCGTGGAAGTCTCCCTCGTTGAGGGCATACTCGTAAACGCGGACAGAGTCGTTGACGTCGGGCTTCACCTCGAGCCCCTTGTGTATGATGAGTGCACCGCCCGGCTGTATCAGCGTCGTATAGTGGCGAAAACTCTCAAGATATGCTTCCTTGGTGCCATAGATGTCGAGGTGGTCGGGGTCGGTAGACGTAATAACGGTCATCCAGGGGCTCAGCCAGTGGAAGGAGCGGTCGAACTCGTCTGCCTCAATAACCACGTAGTCGCTGCGGTCGCTGAGGATATAGTTAGTGCCGTAGTTCTTCGAGATTCCCCCGAGGAAGGCATTACAGTCGATGATGCTCTGGTGCATGATGTGAGCACACATCGTCGAGGTGGTTGTCTTGCCGTGAGTACCTGCGAAACAAAGTCCCTTGTGTGCCTTTGTCAGCAAGCCGAGAACCTGTGCACGCTTCTCTACTTCGAAACCATTCTGGCGGAAGAACACCATCTCGGCATGACTTTCGGGAATGGCGGGAGTATAGATTACCAGCGTCTGCGCCACGTTGCGGCATGCCTGAGGTATCAGTCCCACGTTCTCCTCATAGTGTATCAGCGCACCCTCCTCCTCGAGCTGTCGGGTGAGAGCCGAAGGGGTCTTGTCGTAACCCCCAACGACCATTCCGCGCTGCAGGAAGTAGCGGGCAATGGCGCTCATGCCTATGCCACCGATACCTACGAAGTATATAGACTTTATATTCTGTATGTCCATTGTTCTTATCTTTCAATCAGTCTCACCACCTCGTCGGCAATGATGTCGGCAGAGTTGGGGAGAGCCATTTTCAGTATATTCTCACTAAGTGTCTTCAGACGGTCGTCGTCCTTGACAGTCTCTATTGCGAGGGTTATCACTCGCGAGGGAGCCTCGGCGTCGCTGACGTATAGTGCTGCATCGCGATCCACCAGTGCCATAGCGTTCTTCGTCTGGTGGTCTTCAGCCACATTGGGCGACGGCACTAGAATGACTGGTGTTCCCAACAGGCAGAACTCCGAGATGCTGCTTGCTCCGGCGCGACTGATTACGAGGTCGGCAGCCTTGTAGGCAGCGCCCATATCGGCGATGAAGTCCATTACCTTCAGTTGCTGAGACAGAGTCTCGGCACTCCCTGTACTCTTCAGTTGTTCCTGAATAGAGGAATAGTAATATTTTCCTGTCTGCCATATTACCTGTACTCCGCTCTCGCGTATCGCGTCGAGGTGTCCGAGGACACTCTCGTTGATGGTGCGTGCCCCGAGCGAGCCGCCCACGATGAGGATTGTCTTGCGAGTGGGGTCGAGACCGAAGGTTTTCAGGGCTTCCTCCCTGCTCATCTTCGTATCGAGCAAAGCCTGACGAACGGGATTTCCCGTAAGTATTATCTTCTCTGCGGGGAAGAAACGCTCCATTCCCTCGTAGGCAACGCATATCTTAGCCGCCTTCTTCGCCAGCAGTTTGTTTGTCACTCCGGCGTATGAGTTCTGTTCCTGTATCAGACAGGGAACGCCTGCGTCGGCACACTTGTTGAGCATAGGACCGGAAGCATAGCCGCCTACGCCGACAGCAACCATCGGACGGAACTCGCGGATAATCTTCTTGGCTATTCGCTGCGACTGCCATATCTTGTAGAGCACCTTGAAGTTGCGCAGCAGGTTCTTGCGGTCGAAGCCCTGAATCGGCAGACCTACTATCTCGTAGCCGGCTGCCGGCACGCGCTGCATCTCCATACGTCCCTGTGCACCCACAAAGAGGATTTTAGCCTCGGGGTGTTTCTCACGAATAGCATTAGCAATCGAGATAGCCGGAAAGATATGTCCTCCCGTGCCACCGCCGCTGATTACAACCCTTAATTCCTTATCCATACACCTTATTATATTTAGAGTGCAAAGTTAATTATTTTTTTTCTTTTCCTCTCACGTTTAACTATATTTTATACTTCTGCCAGTTCTTCGCGCTTTTTTGCTGAGTAACTGACACTTAGGATTACTCCGATATATATACAGTTCATGATGGTCGACGTACCTCCTCGGCTTATCAGCGGCAACGGCTGACCAGTGATTGGTGCCAGTCCTACCGCAACGCACATGTTGAACATCGCCTGAATCACCAATAGCAGCGCTATTCCCATGATAAGCAGTGCGGGGAAGGTGTTGGCACAGCGGTTGGCAATAGTGGCGGTGCGGAAGAGCAGAATGATATAGAGCAGACAGACAGCTGCCGCACCCCACACACCCATTTCCTCGATGATAATGGCGTAGATGAAGTCGGAGAATGCCTGCGAAAGGAAGTCGCGCTGCACGGAGTTACCGGGACCCACTCCTACGATGTTCGACGAAGCGATGGCGATATTGGCGTGAGCCTCCTGGGCATCCTTGTCGATATCGAACTTATCCGGTGATACTTCCTCGCTGTTGAGGAACTTGTTGATACGCGATTTCCACGTGTCGGCACGGTGGAAAATCTTCGATATTTTGCTCTTCTGCTGGGGTTCGTCAGCCTTAGACGACTCGTTGAGCGTAAGAGTCTGAGCGGCAGCATCTTCCGGCTGAGTGCTCTTGTCTGTTCCGACAGTCATAACAAACAGTATACCCGCAGCGCCCACAAGCATCACGCCTCCCATAAGTTTGCCGAGGATAGCCTTTGGTATGCGACCCACGAACATCATGAGGAAGATAGTGATACACAGCAGCATAGCCGTAGAGAGGTTCTCCATAGCTATCAGCAGTATGAACGGCAGGCTGACATAGGCAATATACTTGAAGGCTCGGCGGTCGGCACCGTCGGGCGTCTGCATAGCACTAAGTATCTGAGCCTCAGCAAGTATCAGTGCCCCTTTGGCGAGCTCCGACGGCTGAAATTGGAATCCCAGGAAGCTGATCCAGCGCTGCGCTCCGTTTGTCGACTGACCCAGGACGAGCACAGCCACCAGCATGATAAACGAGAAAAGCAGAGCGAAGGGAGTGACTATCTTGAAGTACTTGCACTTGATGTTCATCACACCGATAAGCATCAGAAATCCCACGAACATGAACCCCATGTGTGAGAGCACCGGCTTGAAGTAGTTGCCCGTGCGATAGGTCAGTCCGCTGGAAGAACTGAACACCTCAACGATACTCACGGCACAGAGGATGAAATATATAGCCCATATAATTCCATCGCCCTTTATCTTGAGTTTAAGAAATTTCTCTGCCATCTGTGGTTCTTGCTTATCGCTTGGGGATTATAGGTTTCTTACTAATGTCTTGAACTGCTCTCCTCGGTCTTCCATATTCTTGAAGAGGTCGAAACTGGCGCAACAGGGGCTCAGCAGCACCGTCATTCCCGGTTCAGCCATCTCGTAGCAAGCCTCGACGCACTCTTTCATCGAATGGGTGTCGCGAACGGGGATGCCCAGCGAGTCGAAGTTGTCGTGCAGTTTCTTGTTGTCTGCCCCGAGGTAAACTATTCCGGCGCACTTCTGTCTTACGAGGTCCTTTATCGGCTCGTAGTCGTTACCCTTGTCCTTGCCGCCGATAATGAGTATCGTGGGTGTCTTCATGCTCTCGAGGGCATACCAGCAGGCATCGACGTTGGTTGCCTTGGAGTCGTTGACATACAGCACTCCGCGAACGGTAGTCACCTTCTCCAGACGGTGCTCCACACCCGGGAAGTCACTGAGGCACTTACGGATTACGTCGCTCTTGATGCCCGAGACGTTGGAGGCGATTCCTGCCGCCAGCGAGTTGTAGATATTGTGCTTTCCCGTGAGCGACAGTTCTTCCTGCTCCATGTTGAACGGCATCGGGTATTCTATCTTGTACTCGCCTTCCTCGATATATCCTATGCTGCCGTTCTCCTTGAGTTCCGAGAAGGGCAGTTTTATTGCCTTGATGTCATACTTCTCGAGCTCGCGGCGAATGATGGGGTCGTCGTTCCAATAGATGAAGGCATCTTCGGCTGTCTGGTTCTGAGTGATGCGCATCTTGGCGTCGACATAGTTCTGCATGTTGAAATCATAGCGGTCGAGGTGGTCGGGCGTTATATTCAGCAGCACCGCCACATTGGCGCGGAAGTCGTACATATTGTCCAGCTGGAACGAACTGAGTTCTATGACATAATAAGCATGCGGATCCTCAGCCACCTGGAGGGCGAGACTACGTCCGATGTTCCCTGCCAGACCTACGTCGTAGCCGGCATTCTTGAAGATGTGGTAGATGAGCGACGTCGTTGTCGTCTTACCGTTGCTTCCCGTGATACATATCATCTTGGAGTCGGTATATCTACCCGCAAACTCTATCTCACTGATAATAGGAATATTACGTGCAATAACCTTCTGAATCATCGGAGCCGTATCGGGTATTCCCGGACTCTTGATAATTTCGTCGGCAGAGAGGATCTTCTCTTCCGTATGCTGTCCCTCTTCCCACTCTATCTGGTGGTCGTCGAGGAGTTTCTTGTACTTGTCGCGAATGGCTCCCATGTCCGAGACAAACACGTCAAAGCCCTTCACCTTAGCCAGTACGGCTGCTCCTGCGCCGCTCTCAGCGGCTCCTAATACAACTATTCTCTTCATCTATTTTACCTTATCTTCAATGTTATTATCGTCAGTGCTGCAAGTATGATGGTGGTAATCCAGAAACGTATCGTTATCTTCGACTCGTGGAACTGGCGGTGGGGCCATTTCTTCAAGACGTAGCGACTTGTGGAGTCGAGTTGCGAGTCGAGTTTTCGGAAGTTGTCGTGGATTGGGGTGGCACGGAACACACGCACGCGCTGTCCCCTGCCCTTATAGAACTTGAACACCTGAGTCTGGATTATCACACTGAGACTCTCCACGAGGAAGATGCCGCAGAGGATGGGAAGCATGAGCTCCTTATGGATTATAACGGCGCAAACGCCGATGATTCCGCCGATTGTCAGCGAGCCGGTGTCGCCCATGAACACCTGGGCAGGATAGGCATTATACCACAGGAAACCAATCATAGCACCGATGAAGGCGCAGAGGAACACCACGAGTTCCTGAGAACCCGGGATGTACATGATATTAAGGTAGGCGGCATATTCGATGTGCGACGACACATAGGCGAAGATGCCCAGCGCCACACCTATGATAGCCGAGTTGCCTGCGCACATTCCGTCCATTCCATCGTTAAGATTGGCTCCGTTGGACACAGCGGTCACCACGATGATGGTCATAACGACGAAGAGTATCCAACCCGCTGCGTTGGCATATTTGCCACAAAACGACATCACCTTGGAGTAGTCGAGGTTGTTGTTCTTGAAGAACGGAATGGTTGTTTTCAGCGATTTCACCGACTCCGACTTGTGCGTCACGAGCATTTCCTGCCCCTGTCGCTCCACCGTTACGTTCTCGTTGATCTTGGCGTCGGGACTTGCCCAAAGTACAAGACCGACGATTAGTCCGATGCTCACCTGTCCTATAATCTTATACTTACCCTTCAGGCCCTCCTTGTTCTTCTTGAATATCTTGATGTAGTCGTCCATGAAGCCGAGAAATCCCAGCCACAGGGTGGTTACAATCATCAGCAGCAGGTAGATGTTGCGCATACGTCCCAGCAACAATGCGGGAATAAGGATTGACACGATGATGATGATACCTCCCATCGTGGGCACTCCCTTCTTCTCCACTCCGAAGGGGTCGATGCTGGCATCGCGCGCCGTCTCCGAGATGTTTCTGCGCTTCATGTACTTGATAAAATACTCACCGAACCACGCCGAAATGACAAGCGCCAGAATCAGCGCCAGCAGCGCACGGAAAGAGATGTAACCCCAGATGCGCGAACCGGGAACACCAAACTGCTCTAAGAATCTGAAAATGTAGTATAGCATCTGTTCTTCGTTATGTCGTTATTACGTTATGTCGTTATGTCGTTATATCGTTATATCGTTATATCGTTATTACGTTATCACGAGTTTATTATTTCTCTTACCACTTCCTTGTCGTCGAAATGGTGCTTCACGCCCTTGATTTCCTGATAGTCCTCATGTCCCTTTCCGGCAATGAGCACCACGTCACCCTTCTGCGCCATAATGCAGGCGGTGCGGATGGCTTCGCGACGGTCTACTATCGTGAGCACCTTCTTCATCTGCTGACGGTCGAGTCCTGCCAGCATATCGTTGAGGATGTCCTGAGGTTCCTCGAAACGGGGATTGTCGGAAGTAAGAATGACCTTATCGCTCTGTCGCACTGCCTCCTGAGCCATAAGCGGGCGCTTGCCTTTGTCGCGGTTGCCTCGGGCACCACAGACGGTAATCACCTGACCCTTGCCCGAGAGCACCTCATGAATGGCTCCTAACACGTTCTGCAACGCATCGGGGGTGTGGGCGTAGTCTACAATGGCGGTATATCCTTCGGGAGCACTGATCGGCTCCAGTCGTCCGCTGACACTCTTCAGCGTACTCATAACGAGCAGCACGTCCTCAGGCTTCTCGCCAAGCATAATTGCCGCTCCATAGACTGCTAACAGGTTGCTGACGTTGAACTTGCCGATGAACTGTACTCCCACCTCGCGACCATCAATTTCGAGGTACATTCCCTCGAAGTGGCACTCCAGAATCTTCGCCTTGAAGTCGGCAAGCGTGCGCGTGGAGTAGGTCTTTACCGTTGCCTTGCAGTTCTGCACCATGAAGGCACCGTTCTTGTCGTCTGCATTGATGATGGCAAACGCCGACTTGGGCAGTCCGTCGAAGAACGCCTTCTTGGCGTTGCGGTAGTTCTCTACGGTCTTATGGTAGTCGAG
>JAFTFC010000102.1 GCA_017449725.1 Prevotella sp.
CTACTGAGACCACTCCTATATTGCTGCGCCATTTCCACGGCAACCATTTCGGCGGCATGGGAGTAACCTACGGCAGTAGTGACAAGAAAAAACTTTACGGCCCAGACCTTATCTATATCAACCAGTCTAATTTAGGTGATGTGACGGCAGCCCACAACGCCATGATTGCTGACGCCAAGGCACAGACGACCACCGAGCGCTCATCATGGCCCAACTATGGATGGATGCGCGATACCGCCATCAAGACTCGCGGAAATGTAACTGGCAGAATAACCATGTCGGCAGAGGATGCCGCATATTATGAAACAACGAAAATGCAAGTCGTTCTTGCCCAGCCAGGCACGAAGCCGATGTTACAGGGCGACGGGTTCCAGTACTGGGCAGAGACCGACACTGAGGGTAACTTCTCAATAAGCAATGTTCGCACCGGCACCTATACTCTTTGGGCATACGCCCTGAACGGAACGGCTACGGGCTACTTTGAACGCGGCGAAACGTTCAGCGTAACCAATGGGAACACGACAGACCTTGGCTCTATGACGTGGACACCCGATGCCGACCGTTACGATGAAGTACTGTGGCACATAGGAGATGCCGACCACTTGGCTGACGGCTATAACATGAGCGGTCAGCGCAGGGAATACGCTCAGTGGAACAGCGTTCCATCCGAATTGACATATACTGTCGGCACAAGCAATGAGGCAACCGACTTCTACTACGCACAGGCGCACAATGGCACCTGGACCATAAAGTATAACTTGGACGAACTGCCCACATATCCGTTACGTCTCACTATCGCCACCGCAGGAGCAGCGAATGCGAAACTGACTGTTCGCTCTAATGAAACCACCTCATCGTTAGGTATCGGAGTGTTTCGTCCTTCTCATGACGGAAGTGTTTCGCGCTGTGCGACACTTGCCGGACGCGATTCTGTAGCAGTGTTCGACATCCCTGTTTCCCAGTTAAAAGTGGGCGAGAACAGCCTTAATCTTACGGTATGGGGACTTGGCAACGACCAACTCGGCAATTCCTTGGGCGGCTTGATGTACGATATTATTAAGTTGGAAAAGAAGAACTCTACCGTGCAGGTGATTTCCGAAGAAGTTTCAATGGGATTTAATAGCGAAACAACAGATAATCCGTCAGGTATTACCGAGATTACCAACTACAACAATACCGGATTCTACCTTCGCGGAGCCACGGGACTTTCCATTCCACTTCGCGTACCGACAAAAGATACGCGCACCTTTAACTTCAGCGATGGCACCACCTACTCCAGCCAGAATTTTGTAACGCTTAAGAGTCAGACAAAGAACGACTATTCCTCGCTTCCTGCCGCAAATGGAGATGTTGTAGATGCGTCACGTCTGAACATTGGTTTCCAGACCACCGTTCCTGGTAAAGTGTACGTTGCATTCCAGTCAACCAGCAGTCCTGCTGCCGAAAGTGTATTGCGCTTAGCCCTCAACGGAGAGATCGTAAAAACGGCATCTTTGCCTGATGCAGCAGAAAATACTGCCCGTCTCGACGTTTTAGAGTATAAGGCTTCAGCAGCCGGTACTTTCTTCATCGACTCCTACGGTGCAGACGCGAACGTGTTCTACGTGAAGTTCGTTCCCACGGAAGAGCCTGAGGCGGCTGTTGGCTCCACATCACACTGGAACTTCAACCAGTATGCCGTCAACGACTATCTTGTACAAGGTACTGCCGGCACAGGTGGCATGATTGACTACAGCGGTCTTTATCTGCATGTATATGGTGATCACAGTGTTCAGGCTAAAACCTCTAACTTTGCTAGTGCGAGAGAGTTCCAAGGAGTAAGTTATCCACGTGGTGACGTACCGTCTATATTCATTAATGGAGGCGCCGGAGAAGTTAGCAGCGGTTATCCTGCTTCATCAGAGAAGCATAACACAGATGCCGTCGGTATTGACATAACTACGGCAGGTACGGTGTATGCTCTCGTTCAGACCCCTGACGCAACACGAACCTTTACTTTCAACTTCAATGGCATCAACGAAGCCACAACAACGGAAATAAGCAATAAGACAATTGATGTCATAAGTTATCACTCAACCGAAGCCGGAACGGTATTCCTCAAGGCGAATGGAAGTTTTTATCTTATCGCCGCTGCCTTTGTGCCCGACGAGGAAGGTAGCATGAGCAAGGAAGTGAGTATATCCCCGGCAGGCTATGCTACATTCTGTGCTGCCCAGAACTACACCCTGCCTGAAGGTCTTAAGGCATTCATCGTTAACGAAGTCTCCTCTACCGAGGTAAGGATGGAGTCCATCTCCATGATACCAGCATGCACAGGAGTGGTGCTTAAAGGTGAGGAGGGCAGTTATAGTCTTACATCTTCTGCATCCGCAAATGCCATAGAAACGAATTATCTGGTAGCGAACATGACTGATTACACCTTGCAGCCTACAAATGGTGATTATCATAACTATACTCTCGCTGCCGGTCCTACGTTTAAGGTACCATCAGGAAGCGGAAAGTTGTCGGCTGGAAAATCCTTCCTGCGTACTACCGTTGTTCCGTCAGGTGATGACGCGAAGACTTTTGGCGTAGTATTTGACGAAGAAGCAGACGGAATCACACTGCCTACAACCATCGACCAAAAGCCTACAATCATATACAATCTCGCTGGTCAACGTGTGAGCACAGTGTCTAAAGGTCTTTATATTATTAATGGCAAAAAAATAATTATAAGATGAAAAAGTACGATGCACCGACTATAAAAGAGTTCTTCATTACGGCTTCTTCGCTTATCTGTGCCACAGTATTAAATTCTTCTCTGAGCAATGAGACTCAAGACAACAATGACGCTCTTTCCGAAGAATATCGAATAGTGAACCATCATGGTTTGGATAATAACTGGGATATAGAGGAAGAAGAATAAAAGTGTGAACGTAATGAAAGAATATTGAACGATAGATTGGGGCTATTCGGTAAATAATGGCTAATTTTGCAGCATAGATACAAACAGAACAAATAATAATCACTAAAAACCTAAGAAAAATGAAAAAGACTATTTTAACAATCGCTCTGGCATTGGTTGCCATGATTACAGTAAACGCACAGGACAAAGTTTCTACAGCCACAACATGGGACTTTGAGAGTTACGAGAAAGGTAGTGTAATATCAAATGGAATAAACAGCATTAACGGATTATATGTACGTGGCAGTGAGAATGAAGGTCATGAGATCATGGCTGATATGCGCAAGCGTACAGGTAAGTTTGCTGACGGCACAGCATGGAAGTCTCGCATGGTGGCTGCCATCAATGGTAATGGTTCGCTGAAGAAAGATGTTACAAGCAAGGTTCGTCCCGCTAACGACGGCAATCAGAAGATTGACCGCTGTTTTGCACTGAACACCGCCGTTCCTGGAACTTTGACCGTTCTTATTGGTCCGCGCAAGGCTGTTGACGATCGTCAGGTGTTCCTTGTATTCGACAATCAGGTGGTGGCTACTGGTGACGCAAGTGAGGACGAAGCATACGAGTTGACCTATAAGGCTAACAAGCCTGGTGTATTCTGGTTTGGTGCAGACTGCCAGTACTTCTTGTATAAGGTGATATTCACTCCTGCAGAATAAGTTAGTATCAACAACGATTTTTAGTTATACAACTGTGATGAGAAAGACGTTCATTACAACTGTTATATCTCTCTTTGTGTCCGTGGCTGGCTTTGCTCAGACCACGGCGCAAGAGGTTCTTGACATTACCCGCCTTGCCAACGACTATTTCATGGCAAAGCATAATGTTCCTGAAGCAGACACATACGTACACGGTAAGACTCGCCCCAGTTCGTTATGGACACGCGGTGTCTATTATGAAGGGCTGACTGCTCTGTATGACATTGACCCTCAACAGCGATATATCGACTACATTGACCGTTGGGCGAACCATCATCAGTGGACCCCACGCAATGGTGTCAACACGACTGACGCTGACGACCAGTGTTGTGCACAGACGTATATTTGGCGTTACCGCATGACACAGGAAAAGCGTATGATAGTACCCATTATTGAGAACGTTGACCGCCAGATGCTTACAGACAAAAAGAACTACTGGTGGTGGATTGATGCCATCCAGATGGCGATGCCAGTCTACGCAGAACTGGCAAAGACGACTGGTCAGCGCAAGTATATGGACTACGCCATGGAGCAATATCGCTACAGTCGCAACGTAGAGGGCGGCGGACTTTTCGACGTAAAGAAGGGTTTGTGGTGGCGCGACAAGAACTTCGTTCCTCCCTTTAAGGAAAAGGACGGTGCCGACTGCTGTTGGAGCCGCGGCAACGGATGGGTATATGCAGCATTGGTGCGCTGCATGATGGAGATGTCGCCTAAAGATCCATATTACAAGGAACTGAAGAAGGACTTTCTGCTGATGTCTGAGGGACTGCTTAAGTGGCAGCGCGAGGACGGTCTGTGGAATGCCAGTCTGGTATCTCAAGAATGGGCAGGAAAGGAAATTTCAGGAACTGCATTGTTCATATACGGTATGGCATGGGGCATTCAGAACGGACTGCTGAAAGCAAAAAAGTATCGCCCTGTAATTGACAAAGCATGGAGCACTATTGTGAAGGACTGTGTTCACGCTGATGGTTTCCTTGGCTTCGTACAGGGAACAGGTGCCGGACCTGCCGACAGTCAGCCTGTAACATACGACAAGGCTCCCGACTTCGAGGACTATGGTACGGGTTGTTTCCTGCTTGGTGCTACGGAATACTATAAGTTGTTAAAGGTAAAAAAGTAAAAGCGATGAGAAACAATATAATCAGTAGGGCAAGAAGGTGGGTGAAAGGGCTTTTACCCTTTTGCCTCTTTACCTTTCTACCTTTCCTTGCGGAGGCTCAGAATGTCTCTGTAAAGGTGAATGAAGACAATTCAGCGGTACTGGAGAACGGCACATTAAAGATCACCGTCAACCCGAAGGGTAAAATCACTGGATGTCTATACAATGGCGAAGACCTCTTTGGCAAACAAGGAACTATATACTTCAGTTGCAACCAGCCCAACTACAGTGAACTGAAAGCCACTAAGGTGGAAGTAATACGCAGCGCCGATGACTATGCGGAAATCCTTTATACCAACGAAATGCCCAAAAACATTAAGTGGTCACAAGGATATATCCTCCGCAAAGGCGTTAACGGCATCTACAGTTATGTCATTGCCGAGGGAGTGGCTGAAGATTCGTATCTGAAAGAGGCACGCCTGGCGTATCGTCTTGACGGTGACAAGTTCACTTACGGATATGTCAACGAGCAGATGCAGGGAGAATTCCCCCCTGTTGCTACGATGAAAGCCATTGAGCGTACGGCAGCCATCCAGGATGCTACATTCCGTCTGCCCAGTGGCGACATCTACACCAAATACAATTGGGCTAACTATGTTGCCGATGATCACTTCCACGGTATGATGACCGAAAACATTGGAGTGTGGGCAATCCCCGTAACACCGGAATACATCAATGGCGGTCCATTGAAACAGGAATTGACGGTACATACCGATGTCAAGTCACCCCTGATGCTGCAGATGTTCCAGGGCGAGCACTTCGGCAGTGTACACCAGGAGTATGTCAAGGGTGACCGCAAACTCTACGGTCCGTTCCTGATGTACTTCAACGACGGCACCCGCGCCCAGATGATTGCCGATGCCAGAAAGCAGACTGCACTGCAGGAAAAGGAATGGCCTTTCAAATGGTTCAGCAATGATCTTCACGACACAGAGCGTGCCACGGTGACCGGTCGTGTACAGATAACCAACGGTATGGCACCCGCCCGGCTGCAGGTGATTTTGGCAGAACCCGGTAAGGATGTGAATGCACAGGGAAAGGGTTATATTTTCTGGGCTGAGACCGACAAGAAGGGAAACTTCTCTATCCCCAAGGTTCGTCGTGGCAAGTACAGTCTGTACGTGTATGCGCTTGAAGGTGAGAACACAGATGAATTGGAGCATACCGGCATTGAGGTGAAGAAGGGCGGCAAACTTAATATCGGCACCATAAAGTGGGCTCCAAAGAAGTATGAAAACTTATTGTGGCGCATTGGTGAGGCAGACCGTCTCTCCGACGGCTTCAAACTTGCCGACAGCCAGCGTCAATATGGATTGTTTGATCTCTGTCCGGAGCAGTTAACATACGTCATAGGGAAGAGCAACCCCAAGGAAGACTGGTACTTCGTTGAGTCTAAGAAAGGAAGCGTCTGGAACGTGGAGTTCAACCTCGACAAAACCTATGACGGAGAGGCTCACCTCACTATTTCTGCCGCAGCAGTGACCCAGAAGCCACGAATGATTTACGAGTTAAACGGCACGAAGATTGGTGAAGAGTTCTATCCAGAGAGTGACGGAAGTATCTACCGCAGTGGCGTTCGCAGCGGTGCTCATCAAATTAGAGTTATCGAATTCCCTGCGAAGTTACTGAAGAAGGGTAAGAACGTACTTACCATTTCTCTGCCAAGCGTGAAGGAAAAAGGCGGATTGATGTGGGACTGTATGAAACTTGAAACCGGAAAAGAAGTGAAATAATGAAAAAGACTGTTGGTTGTTGGCTGTTAGTCGTTGGTTGTTGGCTATTTGGTCTAAGTGCAGAGGCACAAGTATCAGAGGGTATACATATTCCCTCCCGTAACGAGGTAGGTCCTCAGGCAATGCCTAAAACGGTTGCACCCGTTAAGGCTCCTTTCAAGTTCAGATTGGCAGCCATCGACCATAGCAAGTTCGCTGCACGCCAAGAAACAGTAAAACTACAGCATGGCGTCAGCACCAAGTACAAGAATGCAGCAAAGAACCGCAAGAGCATTCAGTTGGCAATAGACAGAATGTCGGCTGCCGGTGGGGGTACTGTAATAATCCCTGCCGGACAATGGGAGACTGGACGCATAGAGTTGAAGTCGAATATTTGTCTACATCTAAGCGAAGGTTCTGAGTTACATTTCAGTGGACTTATAAAGGACTACCTGCCGGTGGTATTCACACGTGACGAGGGTATAGAGATTTACTCCTTAGGAGCATGTATCTATGCCAACAAGGCTGAAAACATTGCCCTGACAGGAAAGGGTAAACTCATCGGTGCCTCTACCGACTGCGAGATTTATCAGAACAACAAAGAGAAAGCACTGAACATCGAAGTCATTACCCGCAATGGCGAACAGCCGCTGGAAGAGCGCATCTACGACGGCACAAGGAATAACCAGGAGGTATTCCTACCGAAGACCATTGCACCTATTGACTGTAAGAACGTGCTCGTTGAGGGAATTACTCTGGAGCATGGGCTGTACTGGAATGTAGTAGCCCAGTATTGTGACGGAGTAATCATTCGCGGAGTCACGGTAAGCAGTTTCGGTCACGGTCGTACTGACGGAGTCGACATAGAATCGACAAAAAATGCCTTAGTGGAATACTGCTCACTGGACTGTCAGGACGACTGCTACACGATGAAGTCGGGACGAGGTGTTGACGGAGTACGTGTTGGTCGCCCCACAGATGGTGTCGTAGTGCGCCACTGTCTGGCACTGCGCGGTGCCGGCGGCATTGTCTGCGGCACCGAGGTGGCTGGTAACGTGAAGAACATCTATTGCCATGACTGTGTGTTCGACGGAACCGACCAGGCATTCCGCATCAAATCGCTACGTCCACGTGGCGGTGGTGTAGAGAACCTGTTCGTTGAGCGAGTTCGTGCCAATGTGCTCCACTACGCCATGTTCTGCGACATGCTGGGCAGCATAAAGTGGGGCGGAGACCTTGCCAAGCGCTATCCTGATGGCAAAAATGCCCCCAAAGTAAACAAGTACACACCATTCTTTCACGACATTTCAGTACATGATGTCATCGTTGAAGGATGTAAGGAGTTGATCCATTATATCGGTCAGCCCGAGCGTCCTGTCAAGAATGTGTTCTTCGGCAATGCCGATGTGAAGTGCGACAAGGTAGGTTTTGTCCGCGATGCCTCCGGTTTTGCCATGAAAGACGTACGCATCAGCAGCGACGACAACGTACTGACCCTTGACGGCTGTAGCACTGTGAGCATCTTCGGTGTTAACAACATAGCGAAGCGACAGCCGCTGGAGGTAGTGCAGCATGGAGCGCCATCACAGTACGTTAGTGTTCAGGAAGTTCCCTTGCAGCCCGTCACCTATAACAGTGTCCGTCCGGGAGAAGTATGGACAGACACCGATGGCAAGCCCATCCAGGCGCACGGTTTCCAGATATGCGAGCAGGACGGTGTCTACTATTGGTACGGTGAGAACAAGGCAGATGCCCTGATGGGTACTACCGAGATGTTTGGAGGAGTACGCTGCTACTCATCTACGGACTTCTACAACTGGAAAGACGAAGGGCTGATTGTTGCTCCCGACAGGGATAACCATCTCTCGCCTATCCACTATACACAGAAGTTGGAACGCCCACATATTATAAAGAACCCACGCACGGGGAAGTATTTCCTTTGCGCAAAGAGTCAGGCAGATGACGGTTACTTCGCTATCTTCCAGGCAGACAACTTCATGGGACCCTATAC